>NZ_VMKV01000038.1:0-4130 GCF_013276335.1 Streptococcus sp. 2100
AGCAGATACTGTCGATAGCTGGCTAGCTAATAAAGTACTAGCAATAATTGAAATACCGAATTTGCGATAAAATGTTTTCTTCATTTTTATAATTCATTCCTTTCGTTTCACTCAAGGCACAACACAGAATGAAAAAGTGTTGTGCTCTTTGTTTTATAATAACAGTGAGAAAGCCTATCACTACTACAAATCACGGGGAGGTGAATAAGTGAGTGGTACAGCCACTACCTCGCATTTTTATAGGTGTCATTCTTTCCATCAAGCACAAGAACTGTGACTAAGAGCACGTAAACTTATAATTGAATAAGCGACTCGTTTGTGAAAGGAAAGAATAGTCAAGGGATAGGCAGACTCAAATTTTATGAAGGGAGCCCCCTCATGTTAAAAATTATTTATATGGCATCGAAAAGCTATCATCGCTATCTGTCGCAGATTATTGGTTGCCATCTACCACGTACTTTTAAAATAGGAGAGTTATAATCCAAGATTACAAGGTCTTACAGAAATAAGAAATTCAGATAAGACAATGTCTGTCCAAGATGCCGTTCGTTTTGCACAACAGCACGGATTCAAGGTGCTTTAATTTTAAAGGTTGGGTATCAAGACCTCTTTTTAGTGTGCCCAAAATTTAGAGAAGTAATCAATCAACTAACTTTTATTTTTTCAAACTTGCCCCTACAATTTTTAATGAATAATAAAAGCGAATATACTAGAGACTAATTCTATTCCATTATTCTTTAATCAGCCTTCCCAACATCAAGACCATTGGACTTCTTTTGTGATTGCACTCGAATCTCCAATTGTCTATTCTTCTGAATAAACTGTTGGTAAGGAATTGTATTACTAAACATAAAAACACCTAGCAATGCAAATGTAACTAATTTTTTAATTCCACGTTTTTTCTCATGCAATGAAACCCCTTTCTTTTTATTCTAACAGATATATTTTATTTAGTCAAGTATTTTTATGTAATTTTTAACTTTTTTTTCTTGTTATTACCATAAAGAATTATTTATTCCTTTAACTTGCTATTTTGAACTAAAAATTTTATAATGAAATTAAGCAAATAGGAAGGATTATTATCTTTAATGAATACACTCGCAGAAAAATTCAGATTGAAAAGAAAAGAGTTGAGACTCTCCCAACAAACTCTTGCAGAAGGAATTTGTGAACAAAGCCAGATTAGTAAAATTGAGAGAGGGCATTTCATTCCCTCCGCAGACCTTTTGTTCAAACTCTCCCAACGACTCGAAGTACCATTAGATTATTTTTTTAATGAACAAATTGAAATTAAATCTAACCTCTCTAATTTCAAGCAATTATCTGCTCGCCTATTAGATGATAGAAATTATGACAATTTAGAATATCTTTATAAAATAGAGGTAGAACGAAGCACTTTTCTAACATTAGAAGACCGAACTTACCTTGAATGGATTAAATCTATAATTGACTTCTATCAATATGACAGTAAGTGTGAGGCAATTTCGTCATTGGAAAATATATTATTAAAAGTCTCTTCAAATACTCTGATTTATTTAAAGGCGTTGAATACTCTATCTAATTTCTATTCCTTAGTGGGTCTTGAACAAGAATATGAGGCAAACTACTCTCATTTGATGGAGTTATATCAGACAAAAAATTTTGAGCATCAAGAGTTTTTATTTGGCTACATCAGAGTTCGTTACAACTACGCTCACTACCTAGTATCAAAGGAAAAATATAATGAAGCCATCCAAGAAGCTCTTGAGACTATCGAACTCTGTAAAGAGAGGCAAACAAGTTACCAACTAGCTCCCCTGCTCGTTCTCGTTGGAAATTGTGGAACACAATTCCTTGGCAAAGAACAAGTCAAAAATTATTATATAGAAGCAAGAGAGCTATGCAAGATTTATAACAATCCTTTCTCTGTGAAAATCGCAAGTTTTTCCCACCTTTTCTCAATACTGAAACAACATCTTTCCAGAACTTCAATAATTTCTTTTTGTGTTAAATCATTATTTAACTAAATCTTTGGAGGTAATACGTTTTCAAAGCTACTTTTTACCATAGATTTTGAGCTTTCAACACATATTACTAAGCCAAAAATGCTCTAAATTTTTGAAATTCTAACAAATGCCACTCAACTTCATCATCATCTTTGACTTTCACAATATCTTCCTCAAAATAACATGGAATAAAGATAGTTTTCTTTTGAAACGGTTGTAGGAGGAAAATCTCTCCTACACTATTTTTGATTCTGAGAGAAAATTGCAAAATATCATCTACCAAACTTTCAATTATTAAGATTTTTTGCAGTTTATCTGAATTAGAATCGCAAGGCTTCTCAATAATATAATTGTCGAATTTTTTCATTCTAACTTTCTCTCCACTATTTCTTCCTTTATCAAGAAAAAGTTACCTCAATATTCATAAAGTACAATTCTAAATTAACTCCAATTATTGATTCATGATAATATTTCGATAACTCATCGTGCAATTAAAAACAAGGATTTTTATTTCAGACGATCCATCGTGAACACTTCATCAGCCATCTCCCAAATTGCCGGATTATGTGTTGCGATAATGATTAGCCTATTATCATCTCGAAGAGATAGCAAAATCTCCATAATCAACTGAGAGGTTGCTGGGTCTATTGAAGCTGTTGGCTCATCTGCCAGAATAAAGGGTGGATTCTTTAAGATAATTTTTGCCAAGGCAACCCGTTGCGATTCTCCGCCCGATAACTCAAAGATGCGCTTATCTAGGTCAAGATAAGCCAGGCCGACCTGTTCTAAAGCCTGCTTCTGCCTCAACCGCTGTTCCGACCGACTCAACTTTTGACCAATGAGACCTAGCTTAAGGTTTTCTTCAATACTTTGGTTTTCAATTAAGCCAAAGTTCTGGAAGAGGTAGCCCAATTCGTGACGGAAAAAATCACTCGATTTATAATTGGCCAAGTCTTTACCTCGGTAAAAAATCGTCCCATCATAAGATTCTAATTTCCCAATCATGTTCATCAAGGTTGTTTTTCCGCTACCACTTGAACCAATTAAGGCATAGACTTTTCCAGCCTCAAATGTCATTGAAAGATTCGAAAATAACTCTCGTTCTCCAAAAGATTTACTCACCTGTTTAAGTTCAATCATATTAACCTCCCTTCAAAACAAGCATGGACATCTTGTTTTCTTTCTGCATTTGGACATGTAACTGTAAAAGAGATAGACCAGTAAAGAGTAACAAGACTAAGAAAGCAACTACTATCTCTACCATAAGAAATACACTCGCAATAAATCCCAGTAAAAACACACCCAGTTGAGCAAAGAGATAAGTGTGATGGATTTCTAAGAACCTGAGACCTGCAATGCGTTTGATAAAAATGGCACGTCTAAATTCTTCAAAGTAGAGCCTATTCATAGTGTTAAACAACAAGATTGAAGTTGCAATCCCAAGCACAGCTCCTGCTAGCATTACCCAACGTTCCCTCTGGATATTATCCAATAATGTGATGTAGTTATGGTAACCTGTTTGCATTTCTGAGACCCAATTTTCAATGCCTTGTCTCTGGATAAGCTCCTGGGCATCAGACAATTGATTAAAGAGAATGTAGTTCTGTACTGCGTCTATCCAAAACAAAATGGACTGTGGACCAGTTGATTGGGGTGTTATAACAATGATGATTGGATCTTTCAAAAATTGTTGGTAAGAAATAGGGGTCGTATTATATACAAAACGATCCTGACCTGATTCTAAATAACCTACCGTAGCAGTCATTTGCTGTCGTTCATCTTGACTAGACATGCGACTGGTTAAGTCGTCTTCAAAAACAGATTTATAATGTTCTTCCTCTGAACGGAGGTGTTCAGGCAGCAATAAGACAAACTCCCCTACATCAAGGTGATTCATCTTTTGCTCAATAGTTGTATCGTAAGCGCGTCATAACAAGGTATCTATCATTCATGGAAGACCTCCTGTATACTATTAGTAAAGTAAAACTATTGGAGGATATTTTAATGCCACAACCTATTGTTCCTGTAGAGATTCCACAATCTCGTCGTTTTGATTCTAAAAAGAGAAATGATATTCTGCTTAAAATTCGTATTGGCAAGCTTGAAGTAAGTTTTTTTCAATCCCTCAATCTCGAAATGATAGAA
>NZ_VMKV01000039.1:0-11768 GCF_013276335.1 Streptococcus sp. 2100
AAGTCAGTAACCATACCTATGGTAAGGCGACGCTGACGTGGTTTGAAGAGATTTTCGAAGAGCATTAGGAGAAAAAGAATGAAAGAAATAACCTTTGACGCATTTTACCAGCTTTATCAAAACGACCAACTTTCTCTAGTGGACGTGAGAGAAGTGGACGAATTTGAAACTCTTCATTTAGAAGGTGCCCACAACCTACCACTTAGTCAATTGGCTGATACCTATGATCAGTTGGATAAGAACCAGTTACATTATGTTATTTGCAAATCTGGAATGAGATCGGCGCGTGCTTGCCAATTTCTAGCTGAACAAAGTTATGAGGTTATCAATGTACAAGGTGGCATGACGGCCTTTGAAGAACTCTAAACGTAAGAATTTTCTCCTGCTTGGTGTGGACTGGGTAGGAGAATTTTATTTTTAGACAATTCTCATTTTTAAGAATCTTGAAAACATTCAATATTTACTTCGTGAAGCTTTTTTCATACTCCTATTCATGATATACTAGGTCAGTATTTTATAAATATGAAGGAGATTTTCATGGCTAAAAAAGGTGCCCTAACAGGTTTGCTCCTGTTTGGAATATTTTTTGGTGCGGGGAACTTGATTTTTCCGCCTTCTCTAGGTGCTCTATCTGGAGAACATTTTCTTCCTGCCATCGCAGGTTTTGTTTTTTCAGGCGTAGGTATCGCCGTTTTGACCCTTATTATTGGAACGCTAAATCCTAAAGGATATATTTACGAGATTTCAACAAAGATAGCGCCTTGGTTTGCGACTCTTTACCTCTCAGTTCTTTACTTGTCAATTGGTCCATTTTTTGCTATCCCACGTACAGCTACAACAGCTTACGAAGTAGGGATTAGCCCCCTTTTGTCGGATGCAAATAAAGGTCTTGGTTTGATTGTCTTTACGGTTCTTTACTTTGCAGCAGCCTATTTGATTTCGCTTAATCCATCAAAAATCTTGGACCGCATTGGACGTATTTTAACGCCAGTCTTTGCGATTTTGATTGTTATCTTGGTTGTTCTGGGAGCTTTCAAATACGGTGGAACAAGTCCTCAAGCTGCTTCAGCTGCTTATCAAGCTTCTGCCTTTGGGACAGGTTTCCTAGAAGGTTATAACACCTTGGACGCCCTCGCCTCAGTTGCCTTTAGCGTAATCGCAGTTCAAACCTTGAAACAACTTGGATTTTCAAGTAAGAAAGAATACATTTCGACTATTTGGGTGGTTGGTATCGTTGTAGCCCTTGCCTTTAGTGCTCTTTACATTGGTTTAGGATTCCTTGGAAATCATTTCCCAGTACCAGCTGAGGCTATGAAGGGTGGAACACCAGGTGTTTACATCTTGTCACAAGCCACTCAAGAAATATTTGGTTCAACAGCTCAACTCTTCCTCGCAGCTATGGTTACTGTAACCTGCTT
This sequence comes from Streptococcus sp. 2100, assembly GCF_013276335.1. NCBI lineage: Bacteria > Bacillati > Bacillota > Bacilli > Lactobacillales > Streptococcaceae > Streptococcus > Streptococcus sp. 2100. Next base: position 1,419 of record NZ_VMKV01000039.1, read on the forward strand.
CACAACAACAGTTGGTCTGATTGTGTCAACAGCTGAGTTCTTTAATGAACGCTTCCCACAAATCAGCTACAAGGTTTATGCGACAGCCTTTACCTTGATTGGCTTTGCCATTGCCAATTTGGGTCTTGATGCGATTATCAAGTACTCCATTCCAGTATTGGTTATCTTGTACCCAATCACCATTGCCATCGTTATGATTGTCATTGTCAACAAATTCGTGGCTCTTTCAAAACCAGGTATGCAGTTGACAATTGCTGTTGTTACAGCTATTGGCATTGCAAGCGTACTAGGAAGCTCCTTTAAGGTTGAATTTTTTGCAAATCTTGTTAGCGTTCTTCCTTTTGCCAAGGCCTCACTCCCATGGTTGGTTCCAGCCATTGTCGGAATCTTGCTCTCATTGGTTCTACCAAACAAGCAAGAAAGCGATGTTTTTGAAATGGAATAATTACTAAAATCACTTTTGTAGTCAAGTCTACAGGAGTGGTTTTCTTTTTTTATCCGATGATAAATGTGTTATAATAGGTAGCAAAAGAGGTGAAGAAATGAATCAAACAGTAGAATATATCAAAGAACTAACAGCTATTGCATCGCCAACAGGCTTCACTCGTGAGATTTCGGACTATTTAGTCAAGACTTTAGAAGGTTTTGGTTACCAGCCGGTTCGCACAGCTAAGGGCGGTGTCAATGTGACCATTAAAGGTCAAAAAGATGAACAACACCGCTATGTGACTGCCCATGTAGATACGCTGGGTGCCATTGTCCGTGCTGTCAAACCAGACGGTCGTCTCAAAATGGACCGTATCGGTGGTTTTCCTTGGAACATGATTGAAGGAGAAAACTGTACCGTTCATGTGGCTAGCACAGGTCAAAAGCTATCAGGTACCATCCTCATCCACCAAACTTCTTGCCATGTCTATAAGGATGCAGGAACTGCAGAACGCACGCAGGACAATATGGAAGTGCGTTTGGACGCCAAAGTAACAAATGAAAAAGAAACTCGTGCCTTGGGGATTGAGGTCGGTGATTTTATCAGTTTTGACCCACGAACTGTCGTGACAGAGACAGGTTTTATCAAGTCTCGTCATTTGGACGACAAGGTCAGCGCAGCGATTTTGCTTAACCTGCTTCGTATCTATAAGGAAGAGAAGATTGAATTGCCCGTAACAACCCATTTTGCTTTTTCAGTCTTTGAAGAAGTGGGACACGGTGCTAATTCTAACATTCCTGCTCAGGTAGTAGAATATCTGGCTGTGGACATGGGAGCTATGGGAGATGACCAGCAGACAGACGAATATACAGTATCCATCTGTGTCAAGGATGCTTCAGGTCCTTATCACTATGACTTCCGTCAACACTTGGTTGCTTTGGCTAAAGAGCAAGATATTCCATTTAAGCTGGATATCTATCCATTTTATGGTTCGGATGCTTCAGCAGCTATGTCTGCAGGGGCAGAAGTCAAACACGCCCTTCTCGGTGCTGGTATCGAGTCTAGTCATTCTTATGAGCGCACTCATATTGACTCGGTGGTTGCAACAGAGCGTATGGTTGATGCTTATCTAAAAAGCAACTTGGTAGATTGATATGTGTCTTATTTGTCAGAGAATTGAGCTCATTAAAGCTGGGGAAAATCCCTATTTTGTCAAAGAGTTGGAAACAGGCTATCTTGTTATTGGAGACCACCAGTATTTTGAAGGCTATAGTCTTTTTCTAGCCAAGGAACATGTCACCGAATTGCATCATTTAGAAAAGGAAACGAGGCTCCGTTTTCTAGAGGAAATGAGTTTAGTCCAAGAGGCAGTTGCCAAGGCCTTTACTGCTGAGAAAATGAATATCGAGCTTCTAGGCAATGGCGATGCCCACCTTCATTGGCACATTTTCCCTAGACGAACAGGTGATATGAATGGTCACGGCCTCAAGGGACGTGGTCCAGTCTGGTGGGTTCCCTTTGAAGAAATGACAGCAGAAACCTGCCAAGCAAAACCTGATGAGATTGAAAAATTAGTCAAACGTTTATCGTCAGAACTAGATAAACTATTAGAAATAAAGGAGTAAAAATGAAAAAAAGATACCTTGTCTTGACAGCCTTGCTAGCCTTGACATTGGCAGCTTGTTCACAAGAAAAAACAAAAAATGAAGATGAAGCAGCTAAAACAGAGCAAACAGCTAAAGCTGATGGAACAGTCGGTAGTAATTCTCAAGGAACTGCCCAGAAAAAAGCAGAAGTGGTCAATAAAGGAGACTACTACAGCATCCAAGGGAAATACGATGAAATCATCGTAGCAAATAAACACTATCCATTGTCGAAAGACTACAATCCAGGGGAAAATCCAACAGCCAAGGCAGAGTTGGTCAAACTCATCAAGGCTATGCAAGAGGCAGGTTTCCCGATTAGCGACCATTATAGTGGTTTTAGAAGTTATGAAACTCAGACCAAGCTCTATCAAGATTATGTCAACCAAGATGGGAAGGCAGCAGCTGACCGTTACTCTGCCCGTCCTGGCTATAGCGAACACCAGACAGGCTTGGCCTTTGATGTGATTGGGACTGATGGTGATTTGGTAACAGAAGAAAAAGCAGCCCAATGGCTTTTGGATCATGCAGCTGATTATGGCTTTGTTGTCCGTTATCTCAAAGGTAAGGAAAAGGAAACAGGCTATATGGCTGAAGAATGGCACCTGCGTTATGTCGGAAAAGAAGCAAAAGAAATTGCTGCAAGTGGTCTCAGTTTGGAAGAGTATTACGGCTTTGAAGGCGGAGATTACGTCGATTAAAAAATAAACTTTTCTCTTGCAATTCCAGATAAATAGTGTATAATAGATGGGTATGTGAAAAGCATACTTGTGGGAGGTAAAAATCTCTAATTACCGCCAAAACCACAAAGGAGGATTTAAAAATGGCTAAAAAAGTCGAAAAACTTGTAAAATTGCAAATCCCTGCTGGTAAAGCTACACCAGCTCCACCGGTTGGACCTGCTCTTGGTCAAGCTGGTATCAACATCATGGGATTCACAAAAGAGTTCAACGCTCGTACAGCTGACCAAGCTGGGATGATTATTCCAGTTGTTATCTCAGTTTACGAAGATAAATCATTTACTTTCGTTACGAAAACACCACCAGCTGCTGTTCTTTTGAAAAAAGCTGCAGGTGTTGAAAAAGGATCAAGTACACCTAATAAAACTAAAGTTGCTACAGTTACTCGTGCACAAGTACAAGAAATTGCAGAAACTAAGATGCCAGATTTGAACGCAGCAAACGTAGAGTCTGCAATGCGTATGATCGAAGGTACTGCTCGTTCTATGGGATTCACTGTTGTTGACTAATCAATAACACAGTAGAAAATCTCACAGCAGTCTATTAGTTGCTTTTCATACTAGGCAAGTGACTGATACTTGTACTTGGGTACAGCAAGGGAACTTAAGGCCGTAGGAAAAGGAAAGTAATAGACTGAAAACCCGCAAGACTTCATCATTTCGAGGAGTGACGTGGGAGATGAAAATCGATTGAACCACTTACAAGGAGAATAGAAAATGGCTAAAAAAAGCAAACAACTTCGTGCTGCTCTTGAGAAAATCGACAGCACAAAAGCATACAGCGTAGAAGAAGCTGTAGCACTTGCAAAAGAAACTAACTTTGCAAAATTTGACGCAACTGTAGAAGTTGCTTACAACTTGAACATCGACGTTAAAAAAGCTGACCAACAAATCCGTGGAGCAATGGTATTGCCAAACGGTACTGGTAAAACTTCACGCGTTCTTGTTTTCGCACGCGGTGCAAAAGCTGAAGAAGCAAAAGCTGCTGGTGCAGACTTTGTTGGTGAAGATGACCTTGTTGCTAAAATCAACGACGGTTGGTTGGACTTCGACGTAGTTATCGCTACACCTGATATGATGGCTCTTGTTGGACGTCTTGGACGTGTCCTTGGACCACGTAACTTGATGCCAAACCCTAAAACTGGTACTGTAACAATGGATGTTGCTAAAGCAGTTGAAGAGTCTAAAGGTGGTAAAATCACTTACCGTGCTGACCGTGCAGGTAACGTTCAAGCAATCATCGGTAAAGTATCATTTGAAGCTGAAAAATTGGTTGAAAACTTTAAAGCTTTCAACGAAACAATCCAAAAAGCAAAACCAGCTACAGCTAAAGGAACTTACGTAACAAACTTGACTATCACAACTACTCAAGGTGTTGGTATCAAAGTTGACGTAAACTCACTTTAATCAGTAGTTAAAGTAATGTAAAAAAGTTGAAGACGCTATGTCTCAACTTTTTTTGATTTCAAAATCTAGTGGAATGAATCTGGAATAGTCCATCGAGCTTTCTAATACTCTTCGAAAATCTCTTCAAACCACGTCAACGTCGCCTTGCCGTGCGTATGGTTACTGACTTCGTNNGGCTAGTTTCCTAGTTTGCTCTTTGGTTTTCATTGAGTATAACACATTGTTAGAAGTTGGTTTAAATTTCCTAATCAGTTTGTTCACATTTACCTTCGATATATTATATCCCATAGTTAAGGTTGGTCATACAGATGATTATAGTCATGGAGCCGTAAAACTTAGTGTTTCTTTAGTTGACAAAGATGCCATGAAAAAATATCTGTAACTGTAATAGGATATTTTGAAATAAATATAGATGAAAATATCACCGATATTCTATACGTAAATGGTACTGCTATTCTTTGTCCTTATTTACGTTCTATTGTTTCAATAGTTTCGGCAATTGATAGCAGTGAAGCAATGTTGCTACCTACCATTAATGTTTTAGAGTTACTAGATAAATCTCAACCTTTTGAAGAAGAATAATTTATTAGCTCACTAAATTGAGGGTAAGGAAAAGTAAAAGCAGTAAGAAAAATGTCTTGCATTATACAGCAACCTTTTGGGAATGAGTAGATGGATTGAATAAAATTTGATTAAGAGTGGATGATTTATCTGTAGATTATTATTGGACAGTTAGTCTTGAAGTAGTCTAAGAATTAGGTTATAATCAGTAGAAGCCTTGCTAATAATGAGGAGGTTAGTTTATGTATAGTAGACTGAATCTAAAATAGTATGAAACAATTGCTAAAACATTTATAGAAATTAATTTTACTTTTCCAATCAATTTGTTCTCATCTTATTTCAATCCGCTATATATTATGGTATCGAATCTTCATCAGAATGATAAAATTAATCAATTAATATCTGATTACAAACAGAATATGAAAGCTTTTTATATCACTATTGAAAAATTTATACGAGATGATGAAAGTCTTAAGTGTTATTTTACAAAGGTTATTTCAAGTCGTTCCAAGGTAACAAGTCTAAATCAGATTGAAGCTGATAAAACGATACAAAGAAAATATTCAAGTGAGCTAAAAAAATTTATTGGATTTTATAATGAGATTATTTGTGAGGAAAATAGTTTCCTACATGTACGAAAGAGGTGGTCGAGTTGGTTTAGGTAGTCGGTGCGTGAGTTGATAATTCTCAGGGTATGGACTTCTTTTTCATGAATGAGGTAAAAGAGCAGGTATTGTTTAGAGACAATCATTCTGAGCATATTTTCTGGATAGAGGGAGTATCCGATTTTATGATCAAAGTTAATACCGCCCTCTGGTGAGAAGATGAGTAGGTTGGTAATTTAAACTATTCAACTGAATTTTTGATTAAAAGTATTATTTTATGAGAGAAATCCTAATTTCACAATCCATAGGCAAACGCTTGCATTCTGTTTTTTATTGGACTATAATAGGTTGGTATAAAGCCTTCTGTAGTAATAAAATGTAGAAGGTGTAGAAAGTAAGGATTTAGAATATTTGTAGTTAAAAACACAATGTTGCTATTCCTTATGATAGGGAGATAGATATGGCAATGATAGAAGTGGAACATCTTCAGAAAAATTTTGTGAAGACTGTTAAGGAACCGGGCTTGAAGGGGGCTTTGCGCTCCTTTATTCATCCTGAAAAGCAGACCTTTGAAGCGGTCAAGGATTTGACCTTTGAAGTTCCAAAAGGGCAGATTTTAGGATTTATCGGGGCAAATGGTGCTGGGAAGTCGACAACCATTAAAATGCTGACAGGAATTTTGAAACCAACATCTGGTTTTTGTCGGATTAACGGCAAGATTCCCCAGGACAATCGGCAAGATTATGTCAAAGATATTGGCGTAGTCTTTGGACAACGCACCCAGCTATGGTGGGATTTGGCTCTGCAAGAGACCTACACTGTCTTAAAAGAGATTTATGATGTGCCAGACTCGCTCTTTCATAAGCGTATGGACTTTTTGAATGAAGTCTTGGATTTGAAGGACTTTATCAAGGATCCCGTGCGGACTCTTTCACTGGGACAACGGATGCGGGCGGATATTGCGGCCTCCTTGCTCCACAATCCCAAGGTTCTTTTTTTAGATGAGCCGACCATTGGTTTGGACGTTTCGGTTAAGGATAATATTCGTCGGGCAATTACTCAGATCAATCAAGAGGAAGAAACTACCATTCTTTTGACCACTCACGATTTGAGTGATATTGAGCAACTTTGTGATCGGATTTTCATGATTGACAAGGGGAAAGAGATTTTTGATGGAACGGTGAGCCAACTCAAGGAGACCTTTGGTAAGATGAAGACTCTCTCTTTTGAACTGCTACCAGGTCAAAGTCATCTCGTCTCTCACTATGAAGGTCTGTCTGATATGACCATTGATAGACAAGGAAACAGCCTCAACATTGAATTTGATAGTTCTCGTTACCAGTCAGCTGACATTATCAAGCAAACCCTGTCTGATTTTGAAATCCGAGATTTGAAGATGGTGGATACGGATATTGAGGATATTATCCGTCGCTTCTACCGAAAGGAGCTCTAGGATGATCAAATTGTGGAGACGTTATAAACCCTTTATCAATGCAGGGGTTCAGGAGTTGATTACTTACCGAGTCAACTTTATTCTCTATCGGATTGGCGATGTCATGGGGGCTTTTGTGGCCTTTTATCTCTGGAAGGCTGTCTTTGATTCTTCGCAAGAGTCTTTGATTCAGGGCTTTAGTATGGCGGATATCACCCTCTACATCATCATGAGTTTTGTGACCAATCTTCTGACTAGATCCGATTCGTCCTTTATGATTGGGGAGGAGGTCAAGGATGGCTCCATTATCATGCGTTTGTTGCGACCAGTGCATTTTGCGGCCTCCTATCTTTTCACCGAGCTTGGTTCCAAGTGGTTGATTTTTATCAGCGTTGGCCTTCCATTTTTAAGTGTCATTGTCTTGATGAAAATCATATCGGGTCAAGGTATTGTAGAGGTGCTAGGATTAACTGTCATTTATCTTTTTAGCTTAACGCTCGCCTATCTGATTAACTTTTTCTTTAATATTTGCTTTGGATTTTCAGCCTTTGTGTTTAAAAATCTTTGGGGTTCCAACCTACTTAAGACTTCCATAGTGGCTTTTATGTCGGGGAGTTTGATTCCCTTGGCATTCTTTCCAAAGGTTGTTTCAGATATTCTCTCCTTTTTGCCTTTTTCATCCTTGATTTATACTCCAGTTATGATCATTGTTGGAAAATACGATGCCAGTCAGATTCTTCAGGCACTCCTTTTGCAGTTCTTCTGGCTCTTAGTGATGGTGGGATTGTCTCAGTTGATTTGGAAACGGGTCCAGTCCTGTATCACCATTCAAGGAGGTTAGTATGAAAAAATATCAACGCATGCATCTGATTTTTATCAGACAATACATCAAACAAATCATGGAATATAAGGTGGATTTTGTTGTTGGTGTTTTGGGAGTCTTTCTGGCTCAAGGCTTGAATCTCTTGTTTCTCAATGTCATCTTTCAACATATTCCATTCCTAGAAGGCTGGACCTTTCAAGAGATAGCTTTCATTTATGGATTTTCCTTGATTCCCAAGGGAATGGACCATCTCTTTTTTGACAATCTCTGGGCACTAGGGCAACGCCTAGTCCGAAAAGGGGAGTTTGACAAGTATCTGACTCGTCCCATCAATCCTCTCTTTCACATCCTAGTTGAAACCTTTCAGATTGATGCCTTGGGTGAACTCTTAGTCGGTGGTATTTTATTGGGAACAACAGTGACCAGCATTGTTTGGACTCTTCCAAAATTCCTGCTTTTCCTAGTTTGTATTCCTTTTGCGACCTTGATTTATACTTCTCTTAAAATCGCAACAGCCAGTATCGCCTTTTGGACTAAGCAGTCAGGCGCCATGATTTACATCTTCTATATGTTCAATGACTTTGCTAAGTATCCGATTTCTATTTACAATTCTCTTCTTCGTTGGTTGATTAGCTTTATCGTGCCTTTCGCCTTTACAGCCTACTATCCTGCTAGCTATTTCTTGCAGGACAAGGATGTACTCTTTAACATCGGAGGTTTGATTTTGATTTCCCTTGTCTTTTTTGGTATTTCCTTGAAACTATGGGACAGGGGCTTGGATTCTTATGAAAGTGCTGGATCCTAAGATGAAGAAACTCAAAGCCTTGTCTTAGGACAGGCTTTTTCTAATAGAGATGAAAATTCCTTGACATCTATTCTCAGAGTGCTATACTGTAAGTGTAATCGCCGATTTATCTCAGTTGGTAGAGCAAGGCACTCGTAAAGCCTAGGTCACAGGTGAACATATGACTGAAGATTTGAAAAAATAGATATGTATAAATAACCGTTAACCCCAATTATTCACCCCTAATCTAAAAACCATCCAGAATCCTTGCCTTAGCTTAGATCCTGGATGGTTTCTTTTTTCACCCAATGGGTGTTTTTTACTAGACAAAAAAGAGTTTCCCCTTTATGGTATAAGTGTAGAAAAAAACACAAAAAGAAAGGAAACTCACATGAACAGTTTACCAAATCATCACTTCCAAAACAAGTCTTTTTACCAACTATCTTTCGATGGAGGTCATTTAACCCAGTATGGTGGTCTTATCTTTTTTCAGGAACTTTTTCCCAGTTGAAACTAAAAGAGCGGATTTCTAAGTATTTAGTAACGAATGACCAACGCCGCTACTGTCGTTATTCGGATTCAGATATCCTTGTCCAGTTCCTCTTTCAACTGTTAACAGGCTATGGAACGGACTATGCTTGTAAAGAATTGTCAGCTGATGCCTACTTTCCAAAATTGTTGGAAGGAGGGCAGCTTGCTTCACAGCCAACCTTATCCCGTTTTCTTTCCAGAACTGACGAGGAAACAGTCCATAGTTTGCGATGCCTCAACCTTGAATTGGTCGAATTCTTTTTACAGTTTCACCAGCTAAACCAACTCATTGTAGATATCGATTCTACCCATTTCACAACTTATGGCAAGCAAGAAGGTGTTGCTTATAACGCCCACTATCGTGCTCATGGCTATCATCCTCTTTATGCTTTCGAGGGGAAGACAGGTTATTGTTCCAATGCCCAGCTTCGTCCTGGTAATCGTTATTGTTCTGAAGAGGCAGACAGCTTTATCACACCTGTTTTCGAACGGTTTAATCAACTTCTCTTTCGAATGGATAGTAGCTTTGCGACCCCAAAATTATACGATTTAATTGAAAAAACAGGGCAATACTACCTCATAAAACTCAAGAAAAATACTGTTCTGAGCCGTCTTGGAGACCTTTCCCTCCCTTGCCCACAGGATGAGGACTTAACCATCTTGCCCCACTCCGCCTACTCAGAAACTCTCTATCAAGCAGGATCTTGGTCGCACAAGCGTCGTGTCTGCCAGTTCTCTGAACGAAAAGAAGGAAACTTGTTCTACGATGTTATTTCTCTCGTTACAAATATGACGAGTGGAACAAGCCAAGACCAGTTTCAGCTTTATCGTGGACGTGGTCAAGCCGAGAATTTCATCAAGGAGATGAAGGAGGGATTTTTTGGTGATAAAACGGATAGTTCAGCCTTAATCAAAAACGAAGTTCGTATGATGATGAGTTGTATCGCCTACAATCTCTATCTTTTTCTCAAACATCTAGCTGGAGGTGACTTCCAAACTTTAACAATCAAACGCTTCCGCCATCTTTTTCTTCACGTGGTAGGAAAATGTGTTCGAACAGGACGCAAGCAGCTCCTCAAATTGTCTAGTCTATATGCCTATTCCGAATTGTTTTCAGCACTTTATTCTAGGATTAGAAAAGTCAACCTGAATCTTCCTGTTCCTTATGAACCACCTAGAAGAAAAGCGTCGTTAATGATACATTAAAGAACAGTCGAGATGAAAAAATCGTGTGACGCACCAAGGGAGGAGTATGCCCTTTTGAGGAAATCTAGCGAGGAAAAATGATACTGGAACAGCAGAAAGTAAAACTGGCCTCATGAGGAGGAAGAAAGTGGCTCATGAGGTCAGGGGTTTTGTAAGTTACATCTAGTTGAGAGAGGTATGAATGATTTGGGG
>NZ_VMKV01000004.1:0-27190 GCF_013276335.1 Streptococcus sp. 2100
TGAAACTAAGCAACTATATTACCTAAAAGACTCAGGTGCTATGTTAACAGGCTGGGTGAAAGATAGCAGATCTTGGTATTACCTTGCTTCAACTGGTAAGATGCTTCACAACACCTATACACCTGGTGGTTACTGTGTAGATACCGGTGGCGCTTGGAAATAATCTAAAGTATACATTTTATTCCTTCAGCTATTAGTGTACATGCTCAGACTAAATGTTATCAGAGCTACAAAAAAACTAGATAATAATACGAAAAGCGAATCGAAACAATGAATTCTGTTTTGTTCGCTTTTTGTTTCAATCTGTGTCATTACGATATTTTCATTTAATTGTATATCCCCCAAAAATTTACATTTTTATATGAAGTATTTTAGATAAAAGCAAACGCTAAATCATATCCTCAAAAAAACAGGTTTAGAACATTTGAAAAATCGAACGCTCAGCAATGATAGTCTGTCTGGTGGCGAGAAACAACGCCTAGAAATCGCCCGCGCCCTCTACCATGATAGCCAACTCATCTTAGCAGACGAGATTAAGGCCAATCTTGACTCGGAAAATAGCAGAAAAATTAGCGACTTGCTCTTCTCCCTACCTCAAACAGTCATAGAAGCCATTCACCACTACACAGAAGAGGACTTAAAAAACTACGACCAAGTCATTCACTTAAGCAAAGAAAAGTAATATTCTTCGAAAATCGCTTCAAACTATGTCAGTTTGACCTACAACCCCAACACTTTACTTTGAGTAACATGCAGCTGACTTCCTAGTTTGTTCTTTAATTTTCATTATCCCTTGTTCATTTCCTTGAAATTTTCTGAAAAAAGAGTAAACTGGTATTCAAGAAGTCTATTTCGTGGAGTTTAGGATGAAATTATATGTTCAATTAATGATTCTCTTTGTGATTTCTCTAATCGGAGAGGGGATTTCCAGTTTCTTTCATTTGCCCATCCCAGGCAGTATTATCGGCTTGATTATTCTCTTTCTATCCCTACAATTCAAATGGTTGAGAACTAGGCATGTCAACATGGTGGGGAATTTCTTGCTGGCCAATATGACCATTCTCTTTTTGCCGCCAGCAGTAGGAATCATGGAAAAGTTTGATGTGATTGCTCCCTATCTCCTACCCATTGTTTTGATTGTCTTTTTTGCAGCAGTTGTCAATATTATCCTCATAGCGTTGGTAGTTCAGTTTATCAAACGACGGTTTGAGGGAGATTATGAGAAAGGAGATGCCAAATGAGTGAATTTGTTTCCAATCCCCTATTTGGGCTTGCCCTGTCTATCCTAGCTTATCTAGTGGGGATGTTGATTTACAGACGTTTTCCTCATCCATTGACAACGCCCCTGCTTTTGTCGGCTATTTTTATCATTATTTTTCTTAAGGTGACGGGTATTTCTTATCAAGATTACTACCAAGGTGGGGTTTATCTGAACAACTTGATTGTCCCGTCGACAGTGGCTTTGGGGATTCCGATTTACAAGAGTTTTCATTTGATGAAGCACCATGCTCGGAGTATTCTCTTTGGTAGTCTGCTAGCAGTAGTTGTCAATACCTCTTTCACAGCCCTTGTGGCCAAAATCTTTGGTATGGACTTTTTCCTAGCCATTTCTCTCTTTCCCAAGTCAGTAACAACCGCCATGGCAGTGGGAATCACAGAAAAATTGCAAGGTCTGACGACCGTGACCTTGGTGGTAGTCGTGGCAACTGGGATTTTAACCAGTGTCATCGGACCAACCCTTTTGAAGTGGTTGAAAATTGACGACCCAGTAGCTGTTGGTCTTTCCCTTGGAGGAACAGGCCATGCAGTTGGAACAGGAACAGCCTTCCGATACGGCTCTGTAGCAGGAGCCATGGGTGGTTTGGCTATCGGTGTCACTGGTATTCTCTATGTCTTTGTCAGCCCCATCGTAGCTAGTTTGATATTGAGTTAATACTCTTCGAAAATCTCTTCAAACCGCGTCAACGTCGCCTTGCCGNNACACTGTTTTGAGCAGCCTGCGGCTAGTTTGCTCTTTGATTTTCATTGAGTATAAAAAGCAAGGAATTCGAGCAATCTCATTATGGTAGTGACATGGGGGTCTAACTTCTCATATTTATACATTTCTCCAATCAGTTAGTTGATTACAACCGAGATTTTCTATACTCTCCTTATAAGATTTTCGCATAAGATGAGACAGCACACGCTGAAGACGTCTATGTTATTTAGATTTAATGCAATCTTTTCAAAGAGTTTTGATAATCTATATTTCTTATTTAGTTTAGTTGATTTCATATCACTATACTATAATGCTTATCCAAATGATGACACTATCAAAACACCCTATTATTGGATGCTTACGAAACAGATTTTTATACTCTTCAAACCACGTCAGCTTGTCCTTAGTGTGTATACGTTACTGACTTGGTCAGTTCCTCAACCTCAAAACTATGTTTCGAGGAGCCTTCCGCTAACTTCCCAGTCTGATTTTCATTGAATATTAACGATACTTTATCACATAAAGAGGCTGGATGAAAAGTCTTCACAATCAAAAAACGCATCCTATCAAGTTGAGTCCTGATAGGATGCGTTTTTATATTATTGAAATTTTGTTACAGACCGATAAGAGTTCTATCATAATCAATAAATAAAGTGATGGGAAATAAGAATTGCACACCCTGGTTTTGGAATTCAAATCAATTTATAAGAATGTTTTAGAAGCAATATTATCTTATTCCAGATTCAGTTCACTATACAATTGAGTTCTCAAGCAACCTGTTTACATAATGTGTGCATAATTAGGTTCGTGATTCCACTCTTTTTATCTCTAAAAAACCTCGCTTTCGCGAGGCTCTTCTATTTATAAGATAAGGCACGTTTAAATGTTTTCCAAATCCCTAAATCATCTGTTTGAAGGACTAGGCTGGCATACATGCGTCCGATAAATCCTGTTGCTACCACCGCAAAAATCACTGTAATAGCAAGTGAAATCCATGCTTCTACTCCCCCTGCATAGCCATTAATAGTTCTAAATGGCATAAAGAAGGTCGAAATAAAGGGAATATAAGAACCAATCTTCAAGATGAGATTGTCACCAGCTGCACCTAGAGCTGTCACTCCAAAAAAACCACCCATAATCAAAATCATCAAAGGCGACAAGGCTTTTCCTGAGTCCTCAGGACGAGAAACCATAGAACCTAGAAAGGCAGCCAAGACGACGTACATAAAGAGACTGACCAAAATAAAGAACAAGGTATTCAGTGAGAAAGCATCTCCCAAGTGATCCAAAATACCAGACTGAGCCAAGAATGGCAAATCTTTAAAGAGTAGAATGGCTGCCAGACCACCTACCACATAAATCCCGATATGCGTTAAAATCACCAGAAACAGAGCCATCATCCGCGCATAGAAATAGTGACTAGCCCTTATGCTAGAAAAGACGACTTCCATAATTTTGGTGCCTTTTTCACTGGCAACTTCCTGAGCTGTTACACCCGCATAGGTAATCAGAATCATATAAAGAAAGAATCCTAAGGCGCCTGCTGCAATTGTTTGAATAAACTTTTTATTTTCCTTGGCTTCATCAATCTTTTCTGTGAATTGAATTGTCTGCGCTAAGCGTTTTTCCTGCTCTTGAGACAAGGAAGCAGTTGAACGATTAAGCTGATTTTGCAGTTCATTGAGTGTATCTGTAACTGCAAATTTAATTCCATTTTCAAGCGACGTTTCGCCATGATAAACTGCCTTCAAGACACTATCCTCTTGGTCAATAGTCAGATAGCCTTTTAATTTTTCATCTTTAATCGCTTCTTTGGCACTTGCTTCGTCTTTGTAGTCAAAATTAACACCATTTACATTCTTCAGTCCTTCTGCTACAGATGGCACTGTTGTCACTACTGCCACTTTATCATTTTTAGCCATTGAAGAGCCTTGGAGATAAGCAATTCCTCCAGAGATTCCTAAAAAGAGGAACGGTGAAATCACCATAAAGAAGAAACTCCACGATTTGACATGTCTAAGATAGGTTTCCTTGATTACAACCCACACATTTCCCATACTTCCACTCCTGATTCTAGTTTAAAGATTTCATCGATAGTTGGCGCTTGTTGGTCAAAGGTTGCGATATATTGCCCTTGAGTCAAGATTGGGAAGAGTTCTCTACCAGCACTCTCATCCTCCAAGATCAATTTCCAACTACCTTGTTTGGTCAAGCTCACCTGTTTGACATGAGGAAGGTTTTCCAATTCTTCCTTGCTTCGTTCACTTGAAACAAAGAGACGTGTTTTCCCGTATTGATTTCGGACATCCTGAACTGGTCCATGCAAGACCACACGGCCATCTCGGATCATGAGAATATCGTCACAAAGCTCCTCGACGTTGGTCATGACATGGTCAGAAAAGATAATGGTTGCCCCACGTTCTTTTTCTTGAAAAATGACTTGCTTGAGCAATTCTGTATTGACTGGGTCCAATCCACTGAAAGGCTCATCCAAGATAATCAAGTCTGGCTCATGAATCAGAGTAATGATGAGCTGAATCTTCTGCTGATTTCCTTTTGACAGACTCTTAATTTTATCTGTCAGCTTCCCTTTCACTTCCAACCTCTTCATCCATTGAGGGAGTTTTTCCTTGATTTCCTTGGCATCCATGCCTTTTAGAGTCGCCAAATAGCGAACTTGCTCAAGAACTGTCAATTTAGGCATGAGACTGCGTTCTTCAGGCAGATAACCAATCCGAGCATAGGTCTCCTGACGAATATCCTGACCATCCAGACCGATTTCTCCCTGGTATTCTAAAAACTTCAAAATACTGTGGAAAATCGTTGTCTTCCCAGCACCATTTTTTCCTACTAATCCCAAAATACGACCTGGTCGCGCTTGAAAGTCAATACCAAACAAAACTTGCTTGGATCCAAAACTTTTCTCTAGACTTCTTACTTCTAGCATCTTTCACCTCCGAAATTTCTTGCACTCATTATACTCCTTTTTGATAGCCTTTACAATGTTTTTTGTCCATTTTTAGAAGACTAATGCTATGTAAAATATGGCATGGAGCACTTTTATACTCAATGAAAATCAAAGAGCAAACTAGGAAGCTAGCCGTAGGCTGCTCAAAGTACAGCTTTGAGGTTGCAGATAGAACTGACGAAGTCAGTAACTATATCTACAGCAAGGCGAAGCTGACGTGGTTTGAAGAGATTTTCGAAGAGTATTAGTGATAAATCCATTATACAGTAGCAAACTTAATTTATCCACTCTGCTCCTCAACTGTCAGTTTTTGGTCCTGAATTGTTATTTGAGTAAGTTCTTTTTCCTCATAAAATTTTCTTCCTCTAAAACTTCTGGAAAAAAACAGATAATTTCTTGACAACATTTTTTATAAGAAACAAGTTCATCTGTCATTTCAAGCAGGAGTAATCCTTTATCTACTAATGGACGGAACGGAATTCAATCGCTTGTCTGATGTGTTTTCTAAGGAACATATCTACTATGCACATCCCTATACCTCTTGGGAAAGGGGAACTAATGAGAATCACAACAGGCTCATTCGTAGATGGTTACCTAAGGGAACTAAGAAAACAACTCCCAAAGAAGTCGCATTCATCGAAAATTGGATGAACAACTATCCTAAAAAATGCTTGAACTACAAGTCGCTCAGAGAAAACTTCTTGATGACTAACTTGAACTTGAAATTTAGCAATAATTCATTCACCATCTAACTATATTTAGTAATTATTTCAGAACTGATTAATATTAAAATTAACTAACGATTCAAAGGATTCATACTAGACATAAATTACATCCATCAGATAGAGACTCTTATTATTTTTAGATTTTAGCTTTTCTAGCTTCAGAATACATCTAAACTTTAGAGAAGATGACTATTCGAAAGCTCGAATGCCTCAAAATTATCTCAGATAAGCTATTCGAAACTTAGAATACTTGTAAATTTATGGAATTACGATTATTCTAAACTTAGAATGCATATAACCTTTAGTTGACAGACCTGTTCTAAGTCTCGAAGGCCTGTATTCCCATCTATTTCTCATCAAAAACACTCATTCCCCCTTTCTCCTCCAAAATATGGTATAGTAGAAATATACTATCTATGAGGAGTTTACATGTCACAGGATAAACAAATGAAAGCTGTTTCTCCCCTTCTGCAGCACCTTATCAATATCTCATCGATTGCCGGTGGGGTTGGGAGTTTGATTTTCTGCATTTGGGCTTATCAGGCTGGGATTTTACAGTCCAAGGAAACCCTCTCTGCCTTTATCCAGCAGGCAGGCATCTGGGGGCCACCCCTCTTTATCTTTTTACAGATTTTACAAACGGTCGTCCCTATCATTCCTGGGGCCTTGACCTCGGTAGCTGGGGTCTTTATCTACGGTCACATCATCGGGACAATCTACAACTATATCGGTATCGTGATTGGCTGTGCCATTATCTTTTATCTGGTGCGCCTCTATGGGGCCGCCTTTGTCCAGTCTGTCGTCAGCAAGCGCACCTATGACAAGTACATCGGCTGGTTGGACAAGGGCAATCGTTTTGACCGTTTCTTTATCTTTATGATGATTTGGCCCATTAGTCCAGCTGACTTTCTCTGTATGCTGGCTGCCCTGACCAAGATGAGTTTCAAGCGCTATATGACCATCATCATTCTAACCAAGCCCTTTACCCTCGTGGTTTATACCTACGGTCTGACCTATATTATCGACTTCTTCTGGCAAATGCTTTGACACGTAAAAAATCCGTTTGGTTTCCCAAACGGATTTTGTGCTTTATTTTGAAACTTCTTTTGCAAGAACAAAGTTCCCAAGTGTGGCAGAACCATTTCCTGCTACTGCTGGAGTAACGATATAGTCACGCACATCTGGCACTGGTAGGTAACCATTGAGAAGAGCTGTAAATTTCTCACGGACACGGTCCAACATGTGTTGTTGAGCCATGACCCCTCCACCAAAGACAATCACGTCTGGGCGGAAAGTCACTGTCGCATTAACCGCAGCTTGAGCGATATAGTAGGCTTGGACATCCCAAACAGGGTTGTTGAGTTCAATGTTTTCCCCACGAACACCTGTACGAGCTTCCAAACTTGGACCAGCTGCATAGCCTTCCAGACATCCCTTATGGAAAGGACAAACACCCTTAAACTCTTTTTCAATATCCATTGGATGTCTAGCAACATAATAATGACCCATTTCAGGATGACCCACACCGCCGATAAACTCACCACGTTGGATGACACCTGCACCGATACCTGTACCGATTGTGTAGTAAACCAAGTTTTCGATACGGCCACCAGCATTGTTACGGGCAACCACTTCACCATAAGCAGAGCTGTTTACGTCTGTCGTGAAGTACATAGGAACGTTGAGGGCGCGACGAAGGGCACCAAGCAAGTCCACATTTGCCCAGTTTGGTTTTGGAGTCGTTGTGATAAAGCCATAAGTTTTTGAGTTTTTATCAATATCAATCGGACCAAATGAACCAACTGCAAGACCAGCAAGGTTATCGAATTTTGAGAAGAACTCGATGGTTTTATCGATTGTTTCGATTGGTGTTGTTGTTGGAAATTGTGTTTTTTCTACAACGTTAAAGTTTTCATCACCGACAGCACAGACAAACTTTGTACCGCCCGCTTCCAAGCTTCCATATAATTTTGTCATGATAAACCTCTTGTTTTTATTTTCTTTATTATAGCATATTTCGAAAGTCTAAATTTCTCTATTTTTTAGATTTTCCTCTGTAAATCTTACCATTCAAGCAAAAACGAACAAACATGTCATTTGTTCGTTTTCACATTAGAGAGGATTGATTAAATTTTCACTTCAATAACGGCATCCCCCTTCGCAACTGAACCTGTTGCGACTGGAGCTACTGAAGCGTAGTCAGCTGTATTTGTAACGATAACCATTGTTGTATCATCAAGTCCAGCTGCAGCGATTTTGTTTGAGTCAAATGTTCCAAGAACATCGCCCGCTTTAACCTTGTCACCTTGAGCAACTTTTGCTTCAAAACCTTCACCATTCATAGATACAGTGTCAATACCAACGTGGATCAAAACTTCAGCACCATCAGTTGTTTTCAAACCAAAAGCGTGCCCTGTTGGAAATGCGATTGAAACTTCAGCATCAGCTGGTGCATAAACCACACCTTGACTTGGTTTCACAGCGATACCTTGTCCCATAGCTCCACTTGAGAAGACTGGGTCATTGACATCAGCAAGAGCGACAACATCACCGACGATAGGAGTTACAAGTGTTTCATTTTGAAGAGCTGCTGGAATGTTGCCAGTTGTTTCTTCTTGGACCAAACGTTCTGTCGCCGCTTCAGTAGCAACTTCTTTTTCATCCTCATAACCAAACATGTAAGTAAGAGCAAAACCAAGTGCAAATGATACAGCTACCATAAGAAGGTATTGGGCAAGTTGTCCGTTACCAACATAAAGCATTGTACCAGGGATGATGGTGATACCACTACCATTACCAGCAAGTCCAAGGATAGAAGCCAATCCACCACCGATTGCACCAGCAATCAATGAGAGGAAGAATGGTTTACGGAAGCGCAAGTTCACCCCGAAGATAGCAGGCTCTGTAATACCGAGGAAGGCAGAAAGAGCAGCTGGGAAAGCAAGTGTTTTTAGTTTTGGATTTTTAGTTTTAACACCAACCGCAACAGTTGCAGCACCTTGAGCTGTCATAGCAGCAGTGATGATAGCGTTGAATGGGTTAGCATGGTCAGCAGCAAGCAATTGAACTTCAAGCAAGTTGAAGATATGGTGCACACCTGACACGACGATCAATTGGTGAACCCCACCAATCAAGAAACCACCAAGACCAAATGGCATACTAAGGATCGCTTTTGTCGCGATAAGGATGTAGTTTTCAACAACGTGAAAGACTGGTCCGATGACAAATAGTCCAAGGATAGACATAACCAAAAGTGTCACGAATGGTGTTACCAAAAGGTCAATGACATCTGGAACGACCTTGCGGACAGCTTTTTCAAATTTAGCTCCGACAACCCCGATGATGAAGGCTGGAAGAACGGAACCTTGCAAACCAACAACAGGGATGAAACCAAAGAAGTTCATAGCTGTTACTTCACCACCTTGAGCAACTGCCCAAGCGTTTGGAAGTGAGCCAGAAACAAGCATCATACCAAGAACGATACCAACGGCAGGGTTACCACCGAATACACGGAAGGTTGACCAAACAACCAAACCTGGCAAGATGATGAAGGCTGTATCTGTCAAGATTTGTGTGTAAGTTGCAAAGTCTCCTGGAAGTGGCATTTCAAGAGCAATGAAAAGACCACGCACACCCATGAAGAGACCTGTCGCTACGATAACTGGGATGATTGGAACGAAAACGTCACCGAAAGTACGGATAGCACGTTGGAACCAGTTCCCTTGTTTAGCAGCTTCTGCTTTCATGTCATCTTTAGATGATGTTGGTAAACCAAGTGCAACAACTTCATCGTACATTTTGTTTACTGTACCAGTACCAAAGATGATTTGGTATTGACCTGAGTTAAAGAAAGCACCTTGAACTTTTTCCAAGTTCTCAATCACTTCTTTATTGATTTTTCCTTCATCTTTGACCATGACACGAAGACGAGTCGCACAGTGAGCTACACTGTTGACATTTTCACGTCCACCCAAGGCATCGATGACTTTTTTTGCAATTTCCTGATTGTTCATTTGCAAAAATCTCCTTATATAAAATTTTGTTCTTGTTTGAAAGCGATTTTATTCGCCCTACGACTATTATTTTATCATGTTTTAGAAATATGTCAAGCGTTTTGCAGAAAAAATATTCTATCCACTTAGTTTGCTCGCTTTAGATTGATTGATTTTGACTGTTTTATCAGGTGTTCCTTAAAAAAATAAGTTTAAAATCTTGGTTAAAAGGGTTTTATTTCATTCTCTTTCATATTTTTGTGAAAATTTGATTGATTTCCTGCATTTATTTTATGATAAACGTTTGACAGTTTTTTCTCTTTTTTAACATAAAAGTCTTGCTTTTTTTTCCGAAAACGGTTACTATTAAAAGTGATAAGATTTTTGGAGGAATAGAAGAATGGAATGGACAACTGAGCGTCGTTACAGACTTTATCAAGATTGGACGCAAGAAGAAATTAAGAATATTAAAGAAAATATGGCACAATCTCCATGGCATACTCATTATCATGTTGAGCCAAAAACAGGACTTCTTAACGACCCAAATGGCTTTTCTTACTTTGATGGAAAGTGGATTGTTTTTTATCAGAACTTTCCTTTTGGTGCAGCCCACGGTTTGAAATCTTGGGTTCAATTGGAAAGTGAGAACTTGGTTCATTTCACAGAAACTGGAGTCAAAGTTTTGCCTGATACTCCATTAGATAGCCACGGTGCCTACTCTGGTTCTGCCATGCAATTTGGCGATAACTTGTTCCTATTTTATACAGGAAATGTTCGTGATGAAAACTGGATTCGTCACCCTTACCAGATTGGAGCTTTGATGGATAAGGATGGCAAGATTACAAAGATTGATAAGATCTTGATCGACCAGCCAGCAGACTCTACTGACCACTTCCGTGATCCGCAAATTTTTAACTTCAAGGGCCAATACTATGCTATCGTCGGTGGACAGGACTTGGAGAAAAAAGGCTTCGTCCGTCTCTACAAGGCTGTAGACAACGACTATACAAACTGGCAAGCCATTGGCAACCTTGACTTTGCTAACGACCGTACTGCCTACATGATGGAATGTCCAAATCTGGTCTTTGTAGGGGAACAACCTGTCCTTCTCTACTGCCCGCAAGGATTGGATAAAGATGTTCTAGACTACGATAATATCTATCCAAATATGTATAAGATTGGGGCTTCCTTTGACCCTGAAAATGCCAAAATGGTAGATGTGTCTCAACTTCAAAACATGGATTATGGTTTCGAAGCCTATGCAACTCAAGCCTTCAACGATCCTGATGGACGTGCTCTAGCTGTTAGCTGGCTTGGCTTGCCTGATGTTTCATATCCATCTGACCGTTTTGACCACCAAGGAACCTTCTCTTTGGTCAAAGAACTCACTATCAAAGACGGTAAACTCTACCAATTCCCAGTCGCAGCTGTCAAGGACCTTCGTGCCTCTGAGGAAGCCTTCTCAAATCGTGCCCAAACTAAGAACACTTACGAACTTGAACTCAGCTTGGAAGCTAATAGCCAGAGCGAGATTGTCTTACTAGCTGATCAAGAAGGCAAGGGACTTTCCATCAACTTTGACCTTGTAAATGGTCAAGTGACAGTAGATCGTAGCCAGGCTGGTGAACAGTATGCCCAAGAATTTGGGACAACTCGTTCTTGCCCTATCGAGAATCAGGCTACTACTGCTACGATTTTCATCGATAACTCTGTCTTTGAAATTTTCATCAATAAAGGAGAAAAAGTATTTTCCGGTCGTGTCTTCCCACATGTAGACCAAAATGGTATCCTCATCAAATCTGGAAACCTAACTGGAACTTACTATGAATTAGATTATGGTCGCAAAACTAACTGATGTCGCCAAACTTGCAGGCGTCAGCCCTACTACCGTTTCTCGTGTTATCAATAAAAAGGGCTATCTCTCCGAGAAAACCATCCAAAAAGTCAATGAAGCCATGCGGGAATTGGGCTATAAGCCCAACAACCTAGCTCGTAGTTTGCAAGGAAAATCGGCTAAATTAATCGGCTTGATTTTCCCAAATATTTCCAACGTTTTCTACGCAGAATTGATTGATAAGCTGGAACACCAACTCTTCAAAAATGGTTACAAGACCATCATCTGCAACAGTGAGCATGATTCTGAGAAGGAACGCGAATACATCGAAATGTTGGAAGCCAATCAGGTGGACGGCATCATTTCTGGTAGTCACAACTTGGGAATCGAAGACTACAATCGAGTGACGGCACCAATTATTTCCTTTGACCGAAATCTGTCACCAGACATTCCAGTCGTTTCCTCTGACAACTACGCTGGTGGAGTTCTTGCTGCCCAGACCTTGGTTAAGACAGGCGCCCAATCTATCATCATGATTACAGGGAATGACAATTCCAATTCGCCTACTGGACTACGCCACGCTGGTTTTGCATCCGTACTTCCAAAAGCTCCTATTATCAATGTTTCCAGTGACTTTTCTCCCGTCAGAAAAGAAATGGAAATCAAGAATATCTTGACTCGACAAAAGCCAGATGCCATCTTTGCTTCAGATGATTTGACAGCTATTTTGGTCATTAAAATCGCTCAAGAATTGGGCATTTCTGTACCAGAAGAGCTCAAGGTCATCGGCTATGATGGTACCTACTTTATCGAAAATTACTACCCTCAACTGGCTACTATCAAGCAACCCTTGGAAGAGATTGCCTGCCTCACTGTCGATCTTCTCTTGCAGAAGATCGAAGGCAAGGAAGTTGCGACAACTGGTTACTTCTTACCAGTTACCTTATTACCAGGAAAAAGTATTTAAATACAAGAAAACTCAGACCGAATTCGTCTGAGTTTTTATGATCTTAAATTTTCTAGGTAGCGCTGGGCTGTCTCTAGGTTAAAGGTTTTATCTGCGATGAGGCGCTCGACTAGGGGAGCAACTTCGGATTCACTAGCACCTGCGAGAAGTGCCAAAGATTTAGCCTGCAATTTCATGTGGCCTTGCTGAATCCCTGTACTCACCAAGGCTTTGAGGGCCGCAAAATTTTGGGCAAGCCCGATAGACACGATAATCTGGGCTAATTCTTTGGCAGAAGGATTTCCCAATAATTCATGACTGAGAGCTACACGAGGGTTGAGACCAACAGAGCCACCCTTGGTCGCTACAGGCATGGGTAAGGTCATCTCACCGACCAATTCTTCTCTTTCAAGATCCAGCGTCCAGCGACTGAGACCTTGATAGCGCCCGTCTCGACTAGTAAAGGCATGAGCCCCCGCCTCAATGGCACGCCAGTCATTACCAGTGGCAATCAAAATGGCATCAATACCGTTAAAAATCCCTTTATTGTGGGTAGCCGCTCGATAAGGATCAGCTTGCGCAAACTGACTAGCCAAGGCTATCTTCTCTGCAATTTCTCGTCCTTGCTCCTTTTGGCGGATCAAGTAGCGAAAGGCGATGCGACAGCTTGCAGTCACCAGAGAATCAGTTGCGTAGTTGGACAGGATTCCCATGAGACTCTGTCCCTGACTGAGTTCTTCTAAGACTGGTTTCAAGGCTTCCAGCATGGTGTTGAGCATATTGGCACCCATGGCTTCCTGGGTATCGACATGAATATAAACAACGAGAAAGTCTGGTTCGCCTTTTATCTGCTCGACATGCAGATCACGCGCCCCACCTCCACGTTTAACGATAGAAGGATAGGCTTGATTGGCAAGTTCTAGGAGCTCTGCTTTCTTGCTGGCAATCTTCTCTTGCGCTTGTTCAGGGTCAGCAACTTGATAAAGGGCTACCTGTCCAATCATCTGGCGCTCATGAACCTGAGCAGTAAAGCCACCTGCTCGCTTGATGATTTTACTAGCATAGCTGGCCGCAGCAACCACGGACGGTTCTTCTGTCACATAGGGAACTGTGTATTCCTGACCGTTAACGAGAACCTCTGGGACCAGCGAATAAGGCAGAGAAAAAGTTCCCACCACATTCTCACTCAGCTGATCTGCCACAGTTACACTCATCTGTTCATCCTGCTCTAAACTCTCTTGCCTCTCAGGACTAAGGAACGCCTGAGCTTTTAACAGCTCGAGGCGCTCTTGGTATGATTTTTTAGAAAATCCATTCCAACTTATCTTCATTATTTTTCAACCTTGCTATAACGGCGTTGGTGATCAACAATTTCAACCAAGGCAAAATCTTGATTTTCATAGCCAGCAAACTGAGCAGAATTTGTTTCATCTAAGTCTACTTCTTCAAAGAAGACTTTTTCATAGTCTGCAACAGATAAGGCAGTTCGTTGGTTGAGCTTGTTCAAGCGGTCTTTATCCAGATAAGCTTCATAACCTTCAACCAATTCACCGCTGAAGAACTCAGCTACAGCACCACTTCCGTAACTATAAAGGGCGATTTTATCCCCAGCCTTCAAGCTATCTGTATTTTCCAAGAGAGACAGAAGCCCAAGGAAAAGTGAACCTGTGTAGATATTCCCCACCTTTTGACTGTAAAGAATAGACTGGTCAAAATGCTTTTGCAAGAGGTCTTTTTTCTCTTGAGGCAGGCTCTTATCCATGATTTTTTTCAAACCTTTTAAGGCTAATTTAGGATAAGGCAAATGGAAACAAACAGCCGCAAAATCATCCAAAGTAAGCTGGTAGCGTTTTTGATATTCAAGCCAAGTCGTTTTCAAACTATCCAAATATTGTTGGGTAGAATAGACACCATTTACATAAGGAGTTGTCGAGTAATTTGGACGCCAAAAATCCATGATGTCACGGGTTTGAGCAACATTGTCATTATTAAAGGCCATCATGCGTGGATTTTGTGTAATCAACATGGCCACACTTCCAGCACCTTGAGTTGGTTCTCCTGGAGTTTCAATACCGTACTTGGCAATATCACTGGCAATGACCAAGACCTTGGACTCTGGAGAATTTTCCACATGCAATTTGGCATAATGAAGGGCAGCTGTCGCTCCATAGCAGGCTTCTTTAATCTCGAAACTACGCGCAAAGGGCTGAATACCCAGCAAGCCATGCACAAAGACGGCTGCAGCCTTACTCTGGTCAATTCCTGACTCGGTCGCCACAATGACCATGTCAATTTCTGCTCTTTCTTGCTCAGTTAAAATAAAGTCACTAGCACTGGCCGCCAAGGTCACGATGTCCTCAGTTAAGGGCGCAATACTCAATTCCTCGAGTAAGAGTCCTTTGCTTAATTTTTCAGGGTCAATTCCCCTCGCTTCTGCTAAGTCTTGTAACTTCAAGACATATTGACTGGTCGCAAAACCAATCTTATCAATACCGATTGTCATATTTACCTCTGTTTTATCATTCATGTAAAAAATCGTTCGGTACTATTTTATCACAAATGGCAGTAAAAGAGATAAAAAAGACTTGATTCACCAAATCAAGCCTCTTATTGGTCATAATTTCAAAGAATGATTAGTTGCTAGAGAGTTCACCGATATAAGTAGCTTTATAAGCCCCATTCTCAGTTATCAGTTCCTGGAGGATTAAATTTCCTGAGTAAGTCCTTCCCATCTCATCTACAAATTCTTGATAAAACTGACTGGTCGGAATTTCTCTGACATCCTTATCAAATGTCTTGTCAAGTGTTTTACTAACCTTTTCGGCAATCAACTGATGCTCTTGTAATCCACTTTGAAACTCTGAACCCAAACTAGAAACCATGACTGGGATAAGCAACAAAGTCAGTAGACTTACAGACAATAAGGAAAATAGTGATTTTTTCATGATTTTTCCTCCTTTATATAGAGAGAATAGCATACATAGAAAGCCTTGTCACTATATTTATCTCATTTTTCAGAAAATTCTTTTATTTCTGTAAAGTCTACGATACTCGATGTGTTTTTATATAATGATACAGTCTGAGAATCACTGTTCCGCTAGCCATTCCAATGGAAATGACCAGAGCCAGCATAACAACTAATGTTGCACTTGCCAGCGCTTTATTATAGTCCCCTGTCACAAAAAAGGCAGTTGTCCGATAGGAGAGATAACCCGGAACCAAGGGTGCCAAGATTGCTAAGATAAAGACCACAGCAGGAGTCTTATAAAGAATACTTAAAATCTGGCTGACACAAGAACCTATAATGGCTGCAATAAAAGTAGCCACAATAACATTGGTCGGTTCCTTGAGCAAGAGATAGACTAGCCAGACAGCCATGCCCAAAATTCCTCCTGGTAAGAGCATGGACCGCTGAACATTGAGTACGATTAGAAAGGTAATAATAGCAAGAAGACTTGCTACTGCTTGTAATAAAAAGGTTATTAGTGTCATATTAGTTCATCAATACCAAGGCGACAGAAGTTCCTGCCCCTAAAGCAAGGGTAATGAGCAGGGATTCAAACATCTTGCTCATACCAGAGTTTATGTGGTTGGTCATAATATCACGAACCGCATTGGTCAAGGCAATTCCTGGAACAAACGGCATGACCGCACCAGCTATAATCAAGTCTGCCGTTGAAGGAAAGCCTGTGTAGCGAGCCCAAAACTGGGCAATCATTCCAAAGACGAAGGCCCCAGCAAAGGCTGTCACAAAGGGAATTCGGATAAACTTCTCCACATAGAGGGAAAAGGCAAAACCAAATAAGGTCGCCACTCCTGCCCCAAGTGCGTCGTAGATATTTCCACTAAACATAACCGAAAAGAAAGGAGCACTTAAGGTCGCAGCCAGAGTTACCTGCAACTTAGTATAGGGAAGGGGTTGGGCCTGCAAGGCCGTCAATTGCTTAAAGGCTGTTTCTAAATCAATCTGCCCCCCAACCAGCTGACGAGAAATCTGGTTCACATCGCAGACTTTTTCGATGTTATAAGAAGAGGAGGTCACCCGCTTCATACGCGAAATATTGGTATTTTCAATAGAGAAAAAGATAGCGGCAGGCATGGCAAGGACATTGCAATCCACAATCCCCTGCGAATGCGCAATCCGAATCATGGTATCTTCTACGCGATGAATCTCTGAACCACTTTTAAGGAGAATAGTCCCCGCTAGCATAATCACATCGATGACGGCATTTAATTCTCTTGATTCTTCCATGCGTTCCTCCTTTTATCAACTCCTTCTATTCTATCACAAATCCGGACTCAAAAAAAATCTTTGCCATGAAATCATGACAAAGATTGATTACTTATTTTGATTATCCATCTGATTTTAAGGAGTAGCTGAACTTGTTTTAGGTTTGTAGATTGAAATCTTGACCCTTGTCTTATTGAGGTCTACCTTTTCACCTGCTCTAGGACTTTGTTCAACAACCATGCCTTCTGCACTACCTGCAGGTGCTTTCGTCACTTCTACAACTTCTATATTGGCTTCCTTAATCCCAACAATTTGAATCAAATTGTTCTTAGTAAACTCCAAGCTGGAACCAATGTAACTCGGCATGGCAACACTTGTAACTTTTTTAGCTACTGTCAAGACGATTTGAGTAGGTTTACTCAAATCATAAGGGATACCTGCACCTGGACTTTGTTTCATAATCGTTCCTGGTTCGCTTTCGCTGGACTCTTCTTCCTCTATCTTAATCAAATTCTCAGGAACCTTCTTCTGCTTGAGTTCTGAGATGACTTCTGTAGAGTTCCGTCCAATATAGTTCCCTAATTGAATCGTCGTAGCTTTTTTAGCCACTGTCAAGACAATTTGAGTTGCCTTGCTCAAGTCATAGGTCGTACCTTCTGGTAGACTTTGCTTCATGACCGTTCCAGCCTCACTCTCCTTGGACTCTTCTTCCTCAATTTTAATCAAATTATCTGGAACTTTTTTCTCTTTTAATTCCGCAATGACATCAGATGATTTCCGACCGACATAATTACTAATTTGGAAAGATTGCTTGCCTGATGAGACAACCAAATTGATTTTCGTTCCTTCTTTTCGACCAGTTCCAGCGCCAGGATCTGTACGGATAATCCGCCCTTCCTCCACCTTTTCACTAGCCTCTGACTTCTCCTCGCCAATCTCAAAATTGGCTTTCTTGAGGGTTTCCTTGGCTTCCGCAACTGTCTGACCTGCCACATCTGGAATGGCAATGGTTGCAGGAGTTCTGGATAGTATCCAAATAAGAGAGGCTGCCACCAATACAAGGCTGGCCAAAAAAATCAGGTAACGCATCTTAAATCTACGTTTTTTCGGTGCTTGTGGTTGGTAAGTTTCCTCTGTCACAGCCTGGCTTGTTTTTTTGATTGGTTTGTGTTCTGTCTGCGCTTGAACCTTAGGAATAGATGTCAAGGTACTCTGGGAAACCTTCGGTAAGGTCTTGGTATCTGCCTTAGTCGCATCGTCAAAGATCAGCTTTGGTTCATTACGACGATTATAAGACAAACTACTAGACAAATCCACATACATCTCAGCAACTGATTTATAGCGATCTGTCAATTTCTTAGCAGTTGCCTTGATAACAACATTCTCCAAAGCCTGGGGCACAGATGGATTCTCAGCAATAACGGACGGCAGGGGTTTTTGGAAATGCTGGAGAGCGATGGTCACTGCACTATCCCCATCATAAGGGATATGGCCTGTCAGCATCTCATAGAAAATGATCCCCATGGCATAGATATCACTTTGTACAGTCGCCTTAGAACCACGCGCCTGCTCTGGTGACAAGTAATGAACGGAGCCCAGCATCGAGTTAGTCTGAGTCAGACTCGTCTCAGCAAAGGCTACTGCAATCCCAAAGTCTGTAACCTTGACAGTCCCATCTGGTGTCAAGAGGATGTTTTGAGGTTTCAAGTCCCTGTGAACAATCCCTCTGGTATGAGCCAAACGCATGGCGAGAAGAATTTGTCCCATGATACGGACGGCTTCTTCATTAGAAAGAGGATAGTGTTCCTTGATATAGCGTTTAAGGTCAAGTCCAGCCACATACTCCATAGCGAGGTACTGTTGACCGTCTTCCTCACCAATATCTGTTATCCGAACGATATGAGGATGGTCTAAATCTGCCATAGCTCTCGCTTCACGCTGAAAACGAGCTACAGCTATCGGGTCCGTCTGGTAGTTGGTCCTCAGAACCTTCACTGCCACTTCTTCCCCGTCTAGAATCAAATCTTTGGCTAAGTAAACATCTGCCATGCCTCCTCGACCAATCTGTTTGACAATCCGATAGCGTCCGGCAAAAATCTTGCCGATTTGGATCATTCTGCATCCTCCTCGTTCATAGAAACAAGGGCAACCGTAATGTTGTCTAAACCTCCTGCATTGTTAGCAAAACGAACAAGTGTCTCCGTTTTATCTGCTAAAGGAATATCACTGGTTACAATATCACGAATCTCACTGCCTGAAATCATGTTGGTCAAGCCGTCACTATTGAGCAAGAGATAGTCACCTGACTCAAGGATCACTGTCCCAAAATCAGGCTGAATTTCATCTTTTTGCCCAATAGACTGGGTGATAATATTTTTTTGCGGATGAGCTTCTGCCTCTTCTGGTGTCAATTGACCAGCCTTGAGTAATTCATTGACCAAAGAATGGTCGCTCGTCAACTGATGGTATTCTTCTCCACGAATCAAGCCGATACGCGAATCACCAATATGAGCATAGATAGCCTGATTATCGATAATAGCAAGGACTTCCAAAGTAGTTCCCATGCCTCTGTAAGCTTCATCCTGACCAAGCTGGTGAATCTTTTGATTTTCAATTTCTAGGTAATGGGCGAACCATTCACGCACTTCATTGACTGTATCGATTTGGGTATCAACCCAAGCTATACCTAGGTCTGTTACCGCCATTTCACTAGCGATATTCCCTGCGCGATGACCTCCCATCCCATCAGCTAAAATAATCATGGTACGTCCAGCTCTATTGACATAGTGGTTGACATAGTCTTGGTTATTTGTTCGTTTCTGACCAACATCTGTTAATAATGAAATTTCCATGTGTCAGTTCCTTCCTAATCCGATATCTTGCGAAATTGACTGATGAAGAATCCATCACTTCCATACAATTCAGGTGTAATGAGGATACAGCCGTCTTTCATGATATCCTTACATTCATGTTCTAGTTTTACCTGCTCGAACTCGGGATGACTTTCTAAAAAGGCCTCAACAACTTGAAAATTCTCCTCTGAGACAATAGTACAGGTGCTATAAGTTATTATACCACCTTTGCCTAGTGTTTGACAAACACTACCTAATATTTCTAGCTGAATTTCCTGTAAGGACGCGAAATCTGCCGTTTCTTTATTGTATTTGATATCTGGTTTTCGGCGCAAAAGACCGATTCCTGAACAGGGAGCATCCACCAAAATCTTATCAAATGAATTCTGCCCAAAAAACTCATGCACCTTTCTGGCATCCAATTTTTGCCTTTGAACCCGATCTGCAACTCCCAGACGTTGAGCATTTTCTTGGATTAAGTCCAACTTGTGATCGTACAAGTCCAGAGCAGTAACCTGACCTGTCGTGAGATAAGAGGCTATATGGGCTGTTTTCCCACCCGGAGCCGCACAGGCATCAAGCACTCGCTCATCTCCCTGCAAATTCAAAGTTGGCGCAACCAGCTGACTAGACTCGTCTTGGATGGTTATAGTCCCTTCTGCAAACAAATCATGGCCTGCAAAATGCCCTTGCTCCTTAACCAGACCAGTGGTTGCTAAAAGGGAATTATTCGCCTCCAATAAGGCTTGGATTTCCTCTTTTCGGCTTAAATCAGTTACACGAATACTGGCCTTGTTTCGCACCAAGAGACTTTCAAAAATAGCTTGCGCTCGCTCCTCTCCGTATTCTTCCTTGAGCTTTGCAACTAGCCAAACCGGAAGGGAATAAGCGATGGAGTCACGCTTGTTTTTTCGTTTGATGCTAGCAATATCTGGCCAGCCTTCACGCAAGATACGGCGAAGGACGGCGTTGACCAATTTTTCACTGCCTTTTTTACGGACTTTGGCCAATTCCACTGCTTCATTGACCACAGCATAATCTGGAATCTTGTTCAAATAGCGGAGCTGGTAGGCACTCATGAGAAGAAGGACATAGAGCCAGTTATCTAACTTATCTCTGTCTTCGATAAAATGGGATAGGTACCATTCCAGAGTCAGTTTACGGGCTACCGTTCCATAGACTAGCTCGGTCACTAAGCCCTTGTCTGCTGCCGAAAGTTGACTTCCCTTGAGATGCTTATTTAAGGCGATATTTGAGTATGCTTGATTGATAAAAACATCCTCTAATACTGCCAGGGCTAAACTTCTAGCCGTTTCTACTTTAGTCACCAAATCGTTCTCCTACAGTCAATGTACGTCCAACTCCGTTGAGGAAGGAAGCGATGTCCATCTTAGGCTTACCAGCTGGCTGCACTTGCTTAAGAGACAAAGCTCCTTCTGCCGTTGCGACAATCAATTCTTTCTTGCCGATAGAGAGAATCTCTCCTGGATTTCCCTGACCTTCTACTGGCAGGGCTTCATAAATCTTAAAGCGGTCGCCCTTAAGGAAAGTATGGGCAACAGGCCAGGGGTTCATCCCTCTGATTTGGTTGAAAAGTTGACGATTGCTTTTAGTCCAATCCAACTTTTCTTCCTCTGGCTTGATATTTGGCGAGAAAGTAACCTGACTTGGATCCTGCGGTTCAGGTTTGATGTCACCAGCAATGTAGGCAGGCAAAGTATCCAAAAGCAAATCACGACCAACTAGCGCCAATTTTTCAAACAAGGTGCCAACATTGTCCTCATCTGTGATCGGAATACTACGACGAGAAATCATATCCCCTGCATCCATTTCCTTAACCATCTCCATAATGGTTACACCAGCTTCCTCATCACCTTGAATCAAGGCATAATGGATCGGAGCACCACCACGATGTTTAGGAAGGAGTGACGCGTGAACGTTGACCGCAAAGTCCATGCTATCAAGGAGTTTACTTGGGAGAAACTGGCCAAAAGCGGCAGTCACAATCCCATCTGCTCCTAGCTTCATAAGATCTTCCATCTCTGGACTTCCAGATAGTTTTTCAGGTTGGTAGATAGGAAGTCCTGCCTCTTTTGCAGCTTGTTTAACTGGGGTTTCCTGGATAACTTTTTTACGTCCGACAGCACGGTCTGGCTGGGTCACAACGGCTAGAATTTCGTAACGGTTATCTGTCAAAAGTCCTTTTAAGACTGTTGCTGAAAAGTCGGGTGTCCCCATAAAGATTAGTTTTGTCATATCTTCTCCTTCTTATAAAAATTGCTGTGGCTCATGGTCAATGCTGAGACGGAGCTCACTATTTTCCCTTTCTTGAGTCAAGGCCAAGACCTGGTTGAGGGTTGGTCCCAGCTCATCTTCTAAACGGTATTTAATTAAAATCTGGTAATGATAGAGGTTGTGAGTACGGGCGATGGGTTTGGGCGTTGGCCCGAGGATGTTACTGGTTTCAGACAAACCTGACCGCAAAATGTTCATGACTTCATAGGCACGTTTGACCACCTCTTCTTCTTTCTTGTGAGAAAGGGTAATGCCAATGGTGAAATAGTAAGGTGGATAGCCAAGTTGTCGTCTGATACCCATTTCATAAGCATAAAAGCCTTCGTAGTCCTGGTCTTTTGCAAATCGAATAGCGTAGTGCTGAGGATTGTAAGACTGAATCAAGACCTGCCCAGCTTTTTCAGCACGTCCTGCTCGACCTGCCACCTGAGTCAAGAGCTGGAAGGTTCTCTCAGAAGAACGGAAATCAGGCAGATTCAAGGCCGTATCCGCATTTAGAACACCGACTAGGGTCACATTTGGAAAATCCAATCCCTTGGCAATCATCTGAGTACCTAGTAAAATATCTGCTTCCCCTCGCCCAAACTGGTCAAGCAGAGCTTGGTGACTACCTTTCTTACGAGTCGTGTCCACATCCATGCGCAGAATGCGAGCCTGGGGAAAGAGTTCTGCTAGCTCGTCATAAGCCTTCTGTGTCCCTGTCCCATAGTAGCGAATACTGCGGCTCTTACAGTTAGGACAGACCTGAGGAATGTCCTTCGAAAAACCACAATAATGGCAGTTCATATTCTTGGTATCCATGTGCAAGGTCAAGGAAATATCACAGTTGGGACAAGTATCCACCGTCCCACACTCCCGACACATGACAAAGCTAGAATAACCACGGCGATTGAGCATGAGAACCACCTGCTCTTTTTTAGCCAGACGGTCCTGAATCGCTTCTAGCAAAGGAGGCGTAAAATTTGACGTCTCGTTTTGTCCGATATAGTCCCGAAAGTCAATCACTTGAACCTCAGGGATTCTAGCTAAAGGATTGGCGCGTTGGGTCAGACGTAAATGTTGATAAACGCCTTTGCCAGCCCGAGCACGGCTTTCCAGACTAGGAGTTGCTGAACCAAGCACCAGAGCCGCTTGATTATAATGAGCCCGTAAAATAGCCACCTCTCTAGCATGGTAACGGGGATTACTGTCCTGCTTATAAGTCGCTTCATGCTCCTCATCGATAATCATGACACCTAGATTTTTCAGCGGAGCAAAGATGGCAGATCTAGCACCAACAACAACTTGGGCATCGCCGCGTTCCACCTTGCGCCATTCATCATACTTTTCACCATTGGACAGGCCTGAGTGAAGAATGGCCACTTTCTTACCAAAGCGAGCAATAAAACGCTCCGTCATCTGCAGAGTCAAGGAAATCTCAGGCACTAACAAGATGGCTGTTTTCCCCTTATCCAAAGCTCCTTGGATTATTTGTAAGTAAACCTCGGTCTTCCCACTTCCTGTGATCCCTTGAAGGAGGAAGGGAGGCTGATGACTACCAATAGCACTCACAACCGCATCACGCGCCTGTCTTTGCTCTGGATTCAACTCCAAAGGCTGACTTGCTTCAATCCCTTCAAAATAAGCAGCCGAGCGTTGCACTTCCTTTTGGACTATGGACACAGCACCTTGTTCCACAAAAAAGTTGACCTGCTCCCGTGAGTAGGACTCTAACAAACTAGCCAAGGAAGCACTCTCAGGATGAGACAGCAAGTAATCTCTCAATTCCAACTTTTTCTTGGCACGCGCAGATATTTCAACACCTTCTAATTGAGCTAGATTCACCTCATACCAAGACTGGGTCTTGACCTTCTTTTGATCGACTGCCTGATATTCCAGACCAAGTAGGCCTTTTCTAGTCAAACGCATCATTTCAGCTTGCTTACCTAAATCCAGAGAAGAAAAGGCTAGTGAATCTTCAGAACCAAACAAGCGCTCTCGGTCTTCCTGACTCAGACCTTCCAGAGGATAGAGAATCTTGTCATAGCTAGAATTTAGAAATCCCGGTAGCATAGCCTTGAGAATAGAGATTTTGTAAGAAAATACAGATTTGCGGAGCTCCTCAGCCAGCCAGAGTTGTTCTTGCGTGAGAACAGGAGAAAAATCCAGTACCTCGGCAATATCTTTTAAATCTTGACTTACCCCTTCTTCATCCACTTGGGACTCCAAACCAAGAACAATCCCTTGAATCAGGCGATTGCCCTTACCAAAAGGCACATGAACCCGCATCCCAACTTCTAGCATTCCCTCAAATTCCTTAGGAATCTTGTAACTATAGGGCTGGTCCGTCTGCATCAAGGGCACATCTACAATAATATTGGCTATAACCATCTTCTCACCTCCTCCTTGTCAGTACATTCTTACAATAGAAAAAATAAGATTGAGTCCCCCCAACCTTAAATTTTTTCACCATCTTCTTTTTCTTTAGCGATTTGCTCTTTGATTTTCTTTTCTTCTTCTTCTTTGCGGCGTTTTTCTTCTTCGATACGGCGACGCACTGCTTCACGTTTCCCTTCTGGGTCTGGGTGAATGGTTACGTTTCCTGATTCGATTTCTTCTAGAGCGCGAAGAGTTGATTTTTCAGACTTGAAACCTTGAGTTGCTGGTGCACCTGCTTCCAATTCGTGGGCACGTTTTGCTTCCAAGATTACGAGTGAATATTTTGAAGGAACCTTGTCGAGCAAGGTATCAATAGAGGGTTTTAACATCATTTGCTTGTACCTATTTTCTAAATTTTATCGGGTAGTTGGAGACTTTGGTAACATCTCCTGATAGTGACCAATGACACGGTCCACACGGAAGTGCTCTGCTTCGATCACACGTTTGACACGCTCAGCAGCTAGGGGCACCTGATCGTTGACAATCGCATAATCATACTCACGCATGAGAGCAATTTCTTCCTTGGCTTTTTCGATTCGTTGGGCAATCACTTCTGCGCTATCTGTTCCACGACCTACCAAGCGGTCTTGTAATTCATCCAAATCTGGTGGTGTCAGGAAGATAAAGACAGCATCTGGAACCTTTTTCTTAACCTGAAGAGCACCCTGAACTTCAATTTCAAGGAAAACATCGATTCCCTTGTCCAAGGTTTCATTGACGTAGGTCAGAGGAGTTCCATAGTAGTTGCCGACATATTCTGCGTATTCCAACATCTGTCCTTGACGAATCAGCTCTTCAAACTCTTCACGAGTACGGAAGAAATAGTCACCACCGTCCACTTCTCCAGGACGTTGTGCGCGTGTCGTCATCGATACAGAGTATTGAAATTGATTTTCAGAACTCTCAAAAATCTCTCTTCTAACCGTTCCTTTGCCAACCCCTGAAGGACCAGAAAAAACGATTAGTAAGCCTCGGTCTGCCATTGTGTCTCCTTTTAGTCAGTCTGTGAAATAACATTTCTCTAGAATAATGGCAAAAAGCCAGATTATCCTTTACAGTCTTTCTATCTAGTGTAACAAAAAAGCAGTAATTTTTCAACTGCTCTTTCTTATTTATTTAGATGTGTTGTGATTCGAACGTGAAATATCGCTTTTAAAATATCTTCAGAAAATAGGTCTATACCATTTACAAATGAAAAAGAAAGGTTTATAATGTAATTGACATAATAAATTGTAGAATCAATTTTTTAAGGAGGTTAACATTATGCCTAACTATATTAAAGCGGATCAGTTTTTCTACCCACACGGAGTTCGTCGAGGTGGTTACTTGGAACTTGTGGACGGCAAGTTTGGAAAACATGTAGAGCAGATTCCTGAAGGAGCTGAGGTGATTGACTATACAGGTTATAGCATTGCTCCAGGACTTGTGGATACCCACATTCATGGATTTGGCGGTGTGGATGTTATGGATAATAATATCGAAGGAACGCTTCATACTATGAGTGAAGGACTCCTCAGCATGGGGGTAACGAGCTTCTTGCCAACAACTTTGACATCGACTTATGAGCAATTGCTTGCGGTAACTGAAAATATCGGTGCTCGTTATCAAGAAGCAAGTGGCGCGAAAATTCGTGGAATTTATTTTGAAGGGCCTTATTTCACAGAGAAATACAAGGGGGCTCAAAACCCTGCCTACATGAAAGATCCTCGCATGGATGAGTTTCGTGCTTGGCAAAAAGCAGCAAATGGCTTGCTAAATAAAATTGCTCTTGCGCCAGAGCGTGAAGGTGTAGAAGACTTTGTACGGACTATCACCGGAGAAGGTGTAACGGTTGCTCTTGGGCACTCAAACGCGACTTTTGATGAAGCTAAAAAAGCAGTCGATGCTGGAGCGAGTGTTTGGGTACACGCCTACAATGGAATGCGTGGGTTGACTCACCGCGAACTGGGTATGGTTGGAGCCATGTATCAATTACCTCATACCTATGCAGAGTTGATCTGTGATGGCCATCACGTAGATCCAAAAGCCTGCGAAATTCTTATCAAACAAAAAGGGACAGAAAACATTGCTCTTATTACAGACTGTATGACAGCTGGTGGATTGGAAGACGGTGACTATATGTTGGGAGAATTCCCAGTTGTCGTTGCAAATGGAACTGCACGCCTCAAATCGACAGGTAACTTGGCAGGTTCTATCCTCAAACTCAAAGATGGTGTGAAGAATGTAGTCGAATGGGGAATTGCGAATCCGCATGAAGCAGTCATGATGGCCAGCTTCAACCCAGCTAAATCCGTTCACATCGATGACGTCTGTGGACAAATTCGTGAAGGTTATGATGCAGATTTTATTGTTTTAGACAAAGATTTGGAATTGGTAGCAACCTATCTAGATGGTGTGAAACGTTATCAAGCATAAGAGAGAAGAGTCTGGGCAAAAGTCTAATTTGAGGAGAAAATCCAGTAATACTCCTTTGAAGTCAAAAAGCAACAAACACTGTCAACTATTTGTTACAACTCCATTAATTAGTATTCCACTTTCTAAAATCAGTATTTTGAGCTGTGCAATCCAAGTCTTCTAATTTGTTTTTTAATTTCTGTTTAGTATAAATTTTACTTGGGCAGTAGACCAACTTGGAGCGTTTACGAGTTGTTCCAGGCTCAGTTTAGCTTGTTTTCTTAGTCTCTTCTTTGTCTTTCTGTGAGACTTGGGAGAGAGGATGTTTTCCTTATAGAGTATTTTTCTAACAGTTGTATCAGAGAGCTGAATTCCCTCTTCTTCAGCTAGTAATTCACAGAAATGAAGGACATTTGGTTTATATGTTTCATAGGAGAGGTATTTCTTTAGGACACGTTCTTTGATTTCATCAGGGATTGCATGTTTTGGTTTTCGATTTCTGTTTCCGTGTCTGAAGGCTTCTTTTCCTTTCTGTTGATAGGCTAGTAGCAGACGAT
>NZ_VMKV01000040.1:0-16520 GCF_013276335.1 Streptococcus sp. 2100
GAAGCTATCAATCTGCGATTGGAGAATGGTCATTATGAGATTGATACGGTTATGCTTACAAGGGTGAAAAATTATTGTTTACTGGTCTTAACTGATCGAAGGACTAGGCATCAAATTATCCGATTGATTCCAAATAAAAGTGCTGAGGCGGTCAATCAGGCTTTAAAACTCATCTTAAAACAAGACAAGATTCTGTCCATCACGGCAGATAATGGTACAGAATTTAACCGCTTGTCTGATGTATTTTCTGAGGAACATATCTATTATGCGCACCCCTATGCCTCTTGGGAGATTGAACCCTATTTCTCCAAACACCGCACCTATAAATGGCCGAAACGAGTACTTGTTAATGAGACTTTGTACGTCACTAAAACAGGTTGTCAATGGCGCATGCTCCCTCACGACTTTCCTCTTTACTTAACGGTATGGAGTTTCTTTCGTCGTTCTATGACGACAGGTTGGTTCCAGGTCAATGGCAGATGGTACTACGCGCTTATAGCTCAGGTGCCTTGGCAGTGAATACGACTGTAAATGGCTATTCTGTCAACTATAATGGCGAATGGGTTCAATAATGAAAGAAGCGATTGTGAATGGAAACAATCGCTTTTTTTGTGAAAATATAATAAAATAGATAGGAAAGAATTAATACTTGTATGAAAAATAAGACGTTTTTCGTCTAGTAAAAGGAAAAAATGACAAAAAAAGTTGGTGTCGGTCAGGCACATAGTAAGATAATTTTAATAGGGGAACATGCGGTCGTTTACGGTTATCCTGCCATTTCCCTGCCTCTTTTGGAGGTGGAGGTGACCTGTAAGGTAGTTCCTGCAGAGAGTCCTTGGCGCCTTTATGAGGAGGATACCTTGTCCATGGCGGTTTATGCCTCACTGGAGTATTTGGATATCACAGAAGCCTGCATTCGTTGTGAGATTGACTCGGCTATCCCTGAGAAACGGGGGATGGGTTCGTCAGCGGCTATCAGCATAGCGGCCATTCGTGCGGTATTTGACTACTATCAGGCCGATCTGCCTCATGATGTACTAGAAATCTTGGTCAATCGAGCTGAAATGATTGCCCATATGAATCCTAGTGGTTTGGATGCTAAGACCTGTCTCAGTGACCAACCTATTCGCTTTATCAAGAACGTAGGATTTACAGAACTTGAGATGGATTTATCCGCCTATTTGGTGATTGCCGATACGGGTGTTTATGGTCATACTCGTGAAGCCATCCAAGTGGTTCAAAATAAGGGCAAGGATGCCCTACCATTTTTGCATGCCTTGGGAGAATTGACCCAGCAGGCAGAGGATGCGATTTCACAAAAAGATGCTGAAGAACTGGGACAAATCCTCAGTCAAGCGCATTTACATTTAAAAGAAATTGGGGTCAGTAGCCCTGAGGCAGACCATCTGGTTGAAACGGCTCTTAGCCATGGTGCTCTGGGTGCCAAGATGAGCGGTGGTGGGCTAGGAGGCTGTATTATAGCCTTGGCAGATAATTTGACACACGCACAAGAATTAGCAGAAAGATTAGAAGAGAAAGGAGCTGTTCAGACATGGATAGAGAGCCTGTAACAGTACGTTCCTACGCAAATATTGCTATTATCAAATATTGGGGAAAGAAAAAAGAAAAAGAGATAGTGCCTGCTACTAGCAGTATTTCTCTAACTTTGGAAAATATGTATACAGAGACGACCTTGTCGCCTTTACCAGCCAATGTAACAGCTGACGAATTTTACATCAATGCTCAGCTACAAAATGAGGTCGAGCATGCCAAGATGAGTAAGATTATTGACCGTTATCGTCCAGCTGGTGAGGGCTTTGTCCGTATCGATACTCAAAATAATATGCCTACGGCAGCGGGCCTGTCCTCAAGTTCTAGTGGTTTGTCCGCCCTGGTCAAGGCTTGTAATGCTTATTTCCAGCTTGGTTTGTCTCGGAGTCAGTTGGCACAGGAGGCTAAGTTTGCCTCAGGTTCTTCTTCTCGGAGTTTTTATGGACCACTAGGTGCCTGGGACAAGGATAGTGGGGGAATTTACCCTGTAGAGACAAACTTGAAACTAGCTATGATCATGTTGGTGCTAGAGGACAAGAAAAAACCAATCTCTAGCCGTGACGGGATGAAACTTTGTGTGGAGACTTCGACGACTTTTGACGACTGGGTTCGTCAGTCTGAGAAGGACTATCAGGATATGCTGATTTATCTCAAGGAAAATGACTTTGCCAAGATTGGAGAATTAACGGAGAAAAATGCTCTTGCTATGCACGCTACGACAAAAACAGCATCACCAGCCTTTTCTTATCTGACCGATTCATCTTATGAAGCGATGGACTTTGTTCGTCAACTTCGCGAGCAAGGAGAGGCCTGCTACTTTACTATGGATGCCGGTCCTAATGTCAAAGTTCTTTGTCAAGAGAAAGACTTGGAGCATTTATCAAAAATCTTCGGTCAACGTTACCGCTTGATTGTGTCAAAAACAAAGGATTTGAGTCAAGATGATTGCTGTTAAAACTTGTGGAAAGCTCTATTGGGCAGGTGAATATGCTATTTTAGAGCCCGGACAGTTGGCCTTGATAAAGGCCATTCCCATCTATATGAAGGGCGATATTGCTTTTTCTGACAGCTACCGTATTTATTCAGATCTGTTTGATTTCGCAGTAGATTTGGCGCCAAATTCTGACTACAGCTTGATTCAAGAAACGATTGCTTTAGTGGAAGATTTCCTGACTTATCGAGGTCAAACTTTAAGACATTTTTCTCTAGAAATTCGAGGAAAAATGGAACGGGAAGGGAAAAAGTTTGGTCTAGGTTCTAGCGGTAGCGTCGTTGTTTTGGTCATCAAGGCTCTGCTAGCTCTGTATAAGCTTTCGGTTGATCAGGAGCTTTTGTTCAAGCTGGCTAGCGCTGTCTTGCTCAAGCGCGGAGACAATGGGTCTATGGGGGATCTTGCCTGTATTGTGGCAGAGGATTTGGTTCTTTACCAGTCATTTGATCGCCAGCAGGTAGCAGCTTGGTTGAAAGAAGAAAATTTGGCGACTGTTTTAGAGCGTGATTGGGACTTTTCAATTTCACAAGTGAAACCAACTTTAGAATGTGATTTCCTAGTGGGATGGACCAAGGAAGTGGCTGTATCTAGTGATATGGTTCAACAAATCAAGCAAAATATCAATCAGAATTTTTTAAGTTCCTCAAAAGAAACAGTGGCTTCTCTGGTAGAAGCCTTGGAGCAGGGGAAATCCGAAAAAGTTATTGAGCAGGTGGAAACAGCCAGCAATCTCTTAGAAGGCTTGAGCGCAGATATTTATACGCCTTCGCTTAGACAGCTGAAAGAAGCCAGTCAAGATTTGCAAGCCGTTGCCAAAAGCAGTGGCGCTGGTGGTGGTGATTGTGGTATTGCCTTGAGTTTTGATGAGCAATCAACTGAAACCCTAAAAAACCGTTGGGCCGATCTGGG
Organism: Streptococcus sp. 2100; assembly: GCF_013276335.1. Classification (NCBI taxonomy): domain Bacteria; kingdom Bacillati; phylum Bacillota; class Bacilli; order Lactobacillales; family Streptococcaceae; genus Streptococcus; species Streptococcus sp. 2100. Next base: position 3,452 of record NZ_VMKV01000040.1, read on the forward strand.
GATTGAGCTCTTATACCAAGAAAGGATAGGACATGACGACAAATCGTAAGGATGAGCACATCCGCTATGCCCTTGAGCAGAAAAGTTCCTATAATAGCTTTGATGAGGTGGAGCTGCTTCATTCTTCCTTGCCTCTTTACAATCTGGATGAAATCGATCTGTCGACAGAGTTTGCTGGTCGAAAGTGGGATTTTCCTTTTTATATCAATGCCATGACAGGTGGGAGTGAAAAAGGTAAAGAAATCAATCAAAAGTTGGCTCAAGTGGCAGAAGCCTGTGGTATTTTATTTGTAACGGGTTCTTATAGCGCAGCACTCAAAGATCCAGCAGATGACTCTTTTTCTGTCAAGTCTAGTCATCCCAATCTCCTCCTTGGAACCAATATTGGATTGGACAAGCCTGTCGAGTTAGGCCTTCAGACTGTAGAAGAGATGCATCCTCTTCTCCTGCAAGTGCATGTCAATGTCATGCAGGAATTGCTTATGCCTGAGGGAGAAAGGAAGTTCAGAAGCTGGCAATCGCATCTGGCAGACTATAGCCAGCAAATTCCTGTTCCTATTGTTCTCAAGGAAGTGGGCTTTGGAATGGATGCCAAGACCATCGAGAGAGCCTATGAACTGGGTGTTCGTACAGTGGATTTATCAGGTCGTGGTGGCACCAGCTTTGCCTATATCGAAAACCGTCGCAGTGGCCAGCGTGATTACCTCAATCAATGGGGACAGTCTACCGTGCAGGCCCTACTCAACGCCCAAGAATGGAAAGACAAGGTCGAACTCTTGGTTAGTGGAGGCGTTCGGAATCCGCTGGATATGATTAAGTGTTTGGTCTTTGGTGCCAAAGCTGTAGGACTGTCACGAACAGTTCTGGAATTGGTTGAAACCTATTCAGTTGAAGAAGTGATTGGTATTGTTCAAGGCTGGAAAGACGATCTGCGTTTGATTATGTGTGCTCTTAATTGTGCCACCATAGCAGATTTGCAAAAAGTAGACTATCTTCTTTATGGAAAATTAAAAGAAGCAAAGGATCAGATGAAAAAGGCGTGACCACCGCCTTTTTTCCATCCTCAGACTGAGGTGACTTTTTTGAAGTGTGATAAAATAGAAAGGAGAGGATCAACCTATGAGAAAATTTAAAATCTTTTTATTTATCGAAGCCTGTCTTTTGACGGGAGCTCTGATTTTGATGGTTTCAGAGCATTTTTCACGTTTTCTGCTGATTTTATTCCTCTTTTTGCTTTTGATTCGCTATTACACTGGTAAAGAGGGCAATAATCTTCTTTTAGTGGTGGCAAGCATTCTCTTCTTTTTCATCGTCATGCTCAATCCTTTTGTGATTCTAGCTATTTTTGTTGCGGTCATCTATAGTCTCTTTCTTCTTTACCCGATGATGAACCAGGAAAAAGAGCAGACAAATTTGGTTTTTGAAGAGGTTGTGACGGTTAAGAAGGAGAAAAATCGTTGGTTTGGCAATCTCCATCATTTTTCAAGTTATCAAACTTGCCAGTTTGATGATATCAATCTCTTTCGTCTCATGGGCAAGGACACCATTCATCTGGAGAGGGTGATTCTAACCAATCATGACAATGTCATTATCCTCAGAAAGATGGTAGGAACGACCAAAATCATTGTACCTGTAGATGTGGAAGTCAGCCTTAGCGTTAACTGTCTCTATGGGGATTTGAATTTTTTCAATCAGCCCAAGCGAGCCCTTCGCAATGAACACTATCATCAAGAAACAAGAGACTATCTCAAGAGTAACAAGAGTGTCAAGATTTTCTTGACTACTATGATTGGGGATGTGGAGGTGGTCAGAGGATGAAAAAACAAGCCTATGTAATCATTGTTCTCACCTCCATCTTATTTGTCTTGTTTTTCTCCCACAGCTTGATGGAAATCCTTGATTTTGACTGGTCTATTTTCTTGCATGATGTCGAAAAAACAGAAAAATTTGTCTTTTTGTTGTTGGTGTTCAGCATGTCCATGACCTGTCTCTTAGCCCTATTTTGGCGAGGTATTGAAGAGCTTTCTCTAAGAAAAATGCAGGCTAATCTCAAGCGTTTATTGGCAGGGCAAGAAGTGGTTCAAGTTGCAGATCCAGATTTGGATGTCAGTTTCAAGTCCTTGTCAGGTAAACTTAACCTTTTGACAGAAGCTCTTCAAAAGGCTGAAAATCACAGCCTTGCTCAGGAAGAGGAAATCATCGAGAAAGAACGGAAGCGAATTGCTCGGGATTTGCACGATACCGTCAGTCAGGAGTTGTTTGCGGCTCACATGATTTTGTCAGGTGTCAGTCAACAGGCTTTGAAATTGGATAGAGAAAAGATGCAGATCCAGTTGCAGAGTGTCACAGCTATTGTAGAAACTGCCCAGAAGGATTTACGGGTCTTGCTCTTGCATTTGCGACCAGTTGAGCTGGAGCAGAAGAGTCTGGTTGAAGGAATTCAAATCCTTTTAAAAGAGCTTGAGGATAAGAGTGATCTCAAGGTTAGTTTCAAGCAAAATGTGACGAAATTGCCTAAAAAAATCGAGGAGCATATCTTCCGTATTCTGCAAGAGTTGATCAGCAATACCCTTCGCCATGCCCAGGCATCTTGTCTGGATGTCTATCTCTATCAGACAGATGTTGAATTGCAGCTGAAGGTGGTGGACAATGGGATTGGTTTCCAGTTAGGGAGTTTAGACGACCTGAGTTATGGACTACGCAATATCAAGGAGCGGGTTGAAGATATGGCAGGGACGGTTCAGTTATTGACAGCTCCCAAGCAAGGACTGGCAGTTGATATTCGTATTCCCCTGCTCGATAAGGAATGATAAAGGAGTAAAGATGAAAATTTTACTGGTAGATGACCATGAAATGGTCCGATTGGGCTTGAAAAGCTACTTTGACCTCCAAGACGATGTAGAAGTTGTGGGCGAGGCTGCAAATGGGTCTCAAGGTATTGACTTGGCATTGGAATTGCGTCCAGATGTTATTGTCATGGATATTGTCATGCCTGAGATGAATGGAATTGACGCGACCTTGGCTATCCTTAAAGAATGGCCTGAAGCCAAGATTTTGATTGTAACTTCGTACTTGGACAATGAAAAAATCATGCCTGTCTTAAATGCTGGTGCTAGGGGCTATATGCTCAAGACTTCTAGTGCCGACGAACTACTCCATGCCGTCCGTAAGGTGGCTGCTGGGGAGCTGGCCATTGAGCAAGAGGTCAGCAAGAAGGTCGAATATCACCGAAATCACATGGAACTTCATGAGGACCTAACTGCGCGTGAGCGAGATGTTCTCCAACTGATTGCCAAGGGTTACGAAAATCAGCGCATCGCTGATGAACTTTTTATCTCTCTTAAGACGGTCAAGACCCATGTGTCCAATATCCTTGCCAAACTTGAGGTCAGCGATCGCACCCAGGCAGCGGTCTATGCCTTTCAGCACCACTTGGTGGGGCATGAGGAGTTTTAGATGAGTTTAGCAGATTTACTTGAGGAGCTAGAAGCAGCAAAAGACTCTAAAAAGCAAGACCCATGGAAGCCCATATGCGCCATCAATTTTCTTTTCTAGGTATTGCGGTGCCTGAAAGAAATAAACTCTATAAAAATATTTTCCAGAAGCGAAAAAACAAAGATTATCGATTGGGATTTTGCAGATACTTGCTGGGAAAAAGAATCTAGAGAATACCAGTATGTGGCTGCTAACTATTTGAAAGCAATGCAGTCTTATTTAAAGGACAGCGATTTGCCTAAGCTAGAGCAGTTGGTTGTTACCAAGTCTTGGTGGGATACGGTGGATATCCTAGATCGAGTAGTAGGGAGTTTGGTGTATGAGAAGCAGGAACTGGAAAAAATAACCCTCCAATGGAGCCTGTCAGACAATATCTGGTTGAGACGCGTCGCTATTGACCACCAGTTATTAAGAAAAGAGAAGACCAATACTCAATTAATGGAAAAGATTCTCCTTCATAACTTGAACCAAACAGAATTTTTTACCAATAAAGCCATTGGCTGGACTCTGCGAGACTACTCCAAAACGAATCCAACTTGGGTAACATGCTTTATTGAGAAAAACAAGGAAAGAATGGCTGAACTTAGTATCAAAGAAGCAAGCAAGTACCTCTATCGTGATTGAAAAGCGCAGTCATTAATTGAAAAGTTTACCTGTTTATGTGATAATGGAGGGTATTTACAGAAGGTGATAGATTTCTTGATTCTATAGTAGATTGAGAAATTTAGAATAGTATGCTATAATCACATTAGGAGGATAAAAATAACGAAGAAAACGTTTTATAAAAAATTGGGTATTTCAATTATTGCGAGTACTTTATTGGCTAGCCAGTTGTCGACAGTATCTGCTTTGACTGTTATTTCTAGTACAGGTGAAGAATATGAGGTGAGTGAAACATTACAGGAAAGTCCAGAAACTAATAATTTTTCACTTCCTGAGATTTCGCCAACATATGGTTCATATTACCAAAATCAATCAGAAGTAATTATCGGTAATGATGATTTGGTTAAAATTGATAATACTCTACAATATCCGTATTCAACTTCAGCTATGGTTTTGTCTGAGTACAATGGTGTAGCCAATGGAACGAATATAGAAGGAAGAGGAAGCGCGAATTTTATTAAAGATAATGTTTTAATTACAGCAGCTCATAACTTCTACAGTCATAAATATGGAAAAGAAGCGGATGCTATTTATGTACTTCCAGCAGCTAGTCCAGATCAGGAACCATTTGGAAAAATCAAGGTTAAGGAAGTTCGTTATTTGAAAGAATTTAGAACTTTAAATTCTAGAGATGCATCGAAATATGACTTGGCTCTATTAATTCTAGAAGAGCCTGTTGGCGCAAAATTGGGAACACTGGGGCTTCCAAATAGTCAGAAAAATTTGGCTGGAACACCAGTGACGATTACAGGATATCCATCATATGATTTTGGAATTCATCAAATGTATACAGATAAAAAACAAGTTTTAAGTGATGATGGTACTTTTTTGAATTATCAAGTTGATACTTTGGGGGGATCAAGTGGATCTGCTGTTTATGATGCTAGTCACCGTGTAGTCGGAGTACATACTTTGGGAGATGAAGCTAACCAAGTTAATAGCGCAGTAAAATTAAATGAACAGAATTTATCATTTATTTATTCAGTACTTAAAGGATATTCTCTTGAAGGATGGAAAAAATTAAGTGGCAGTTGGTACTATTATAAACAACATGATAAACAAACGGGTTGGCAGAAAATAGATGATACTTGGTACTATCTAGATGCTTCTGGTAAGATGCTTACAGATTGGCAAAAAGTAAATGGAAAATGGTATTATTTGGGAACCTCTGGTTCAATGGCAACAGGTTGGAAAAATGTACGAGGCAGATGGTATTACTTAGATAATAAAAATGGTGATATGAAGACTGGTTGGTATAAAGATGGTTCAACATGGTACTATCTAGATCCTACTAATGGAGACATGAAAACAGGTTGGATAAAAGTAGGAGGAAACTGGTATTATCTTAACTCAAGTGGAGCTATGGTAACAGGTAGCCAAACTATCGATGGTAAAGTTTATAATTTTGCTTCATCTGGTGAGTGGATTTAATATTGGAGGACATATAAATGAAACTTTTGAAAAAAACTATGCAAGTTGGACTGACAGCATTTTTCTTTGGTTTGCTAGCTACAAATACTGTTTTTGCGGATACCACAGGTGGCCAATTTGTTGATAAGGATAATAGAAAATATTATGTAAAAGATGCTCATAAAGCAATCTATTGGCATAAAATAGACGGAAAAACTTACTATTTTGGTGATAAAGGAGAAATGGTAGTTGGATGGCAATACTTAGAAATTCCTGGAACAGGTTATCGTGATGATTTATTAGATAACCAACCAGTTAATGAAATCGGCCTTCAACACAAGTGGTACTATTTTGGACAAGATGGGGTACTACAAGAATTTGTTGGCTGGAAAGCATTAGAGATTAAAACAAAAGACAGTGTTGGAAAAGAGTACGGGGAAAAACGTGAAGATTCAGAAGATTCAGAAGATAAAGAAGAGAAGCGTTATTACACGAACTATTACTTTAATCAGAATCATTCTTTAGAGACAGGTTGGCTTTATGATCAGTCTAACTGGTATTATCTAGCTAAAACAGAAATTAATGGAGAAAACTATATTGGTGGTGAAAGACGTGCAGGTTGGATAAATGATGGTTCAGCTTGGTACTACCTTGATCCAACAACTGCTGCAATGCAAACAGGATGGCAATATCTAGGTAATAACTGGTACTATCTCCGTTCATCAGGTGCTATGGCAACTGGTTGGGTGAAAGATGGTTCAACTTGGTATTATCTAGATGCTCAAAATGGTGATATGAAGACAGGTTGGGCTTATGTTGGTAACAGTTGGTACTACCTTCGTTCATCAGGTGCAATGTCTACTGGTTGGGTGAAAGATGGTTCAACTTGGTACTACCTAAATGCAAGTAATGGAGATATGAAGATAGGCTGGTTCCAAGTCAATGGTAAATGGTACTATGCCTATGGTTCAGGTGCTTTAGCTGTTAATACCACAGTAGGTGGTTACTACTTAAACTATAATGGCGAATGGGTTAAGTAATGAAGGCTAATGGTAAACTGTGATGGATATTTAACTTTGTATAATAGGTGGATAAAAGTCTTTAAAATAGGAAAAAACGCATAATATTAGGTGAACTGCACCCCAAAAGTTAGACAGACAAAATCTAACTTTTGGGGTATTTTTATTATGAAATTAACTTATGATGATAAAGTTCAGATCTATGAACTTAGAAAACAAGGATATAGCTTAGAGAAGCTTTCAAATAAATTTGGGATAAACAATTCTAATATTAGGTATATGATTAAATTGATTGATCGTTACGGAATAGAGTTCGTCAAAAAAGGAAAAAATCGTTACTATTCTCCTGATTTAAAACAAGAAATGATTGATAAAGTCATACATGAAGGCTGGACTAAAAATAGAGTTTCTCTTGAATACGGCCTCCCAAGTCGTACGATACTTCTTAATTGGCTAGCACAATACAAGAAAAACGGGTATACTATTGTTGAGAAAACAAGAGGGAGAGTACCTAAAATGGGACGTAAGCCAAAAAAGAGACCTGAAGAGAGGACAGAATTAGAACGTCTTCAAGCAGAAAATGAGTACCTGAGAGCGGAGAATGCCATCCTAAAAAAGTTAAGAGAACTCCGATTGAAGGAGGAAAAAGAGAAAGAAGAGAAAGAAGAAAGACAGAAATTGTTCAAGAATTAATGACTGAGTTTTCGTTAGATCTTCTTCTAAAAGTCATTAAACTAGCTCGTTCGACCTACTACTATCACTTGAAACAGCTAGACAAACTAGATAAGAATCAAGAGCTTAAAGCTGAAATTCAATCCATTTTTATCGAACACAAGGGAAATTATGCTTATCGTCGGATTCATTTAGAACTAAGAAATCGTGGTTATCTGGTAAATCATAAAAGAGTTCAAGGCTTGATGAAAGTACTCAATTTACAAGCTAAAATGCGACAGAAACGAAAATATTCTTCTCATAAAGGAGACGTTGGCAAAAAGGCAGAGAATCTCATTCAACGTCAATTTGAAGGCTCTAAAACAATGGAAAAGTGCTACACAGATGTGACAGAATTTGCCATTCCAGCAAGTACTCAAAAGCTTTACTTATCACCAGTTTTAGATGGCTTTAATAGTGAAATTATCGCCTATAATCTTTCAACTTCACCCAACTTAGAACAAGTACAAACAATGTTGGAACAGGCATTCACAGAGAAGCACTACGAGAATACGATTCTCCATAGTGATCAAGGCTGGCAATATCAACACGATTCTTATCATCGGTTCCTAGAGAGTAAGGGAGTTCAAGCATCCATGTCACGCAAGGGCAACAGCCCAGACAACGGCATGATGGAATCTTTCTTTGGGATTCTGAAATCGGAAATGTTTTACGGTTATGAGAAGTCGTTTCAGTCGCTTAAGCAATTGGAACAAGCTATTGTAGACTATATTGATTACTACAACAATAAACGAATTAAGGTAAAACTAAAAGGACTTAGTCCTGTGCAGTACAGAACTAAATCCTTTGGATAAATTAATTGTCTAACTTTTGGGGGTCAGTACATATGCTACGGGAAAGTTATGCACTTAATTTGACAATTCAAGATGTAAAAATATATACTAATATTTGACAAGTTGTCCTAAAAATGTTGTTATGTTATGGATTGATCGAATCTAACTAAAGGATCCTATTCAATTACTAGAACTATCACATACTCAAGGTCAGCTCACAGATGAGCAACTATTTTGGTTACAATACCTACTAAATTTAAGTCAAACAAATAATTTAGTCAAAATTAAAAAAATAGAGGAACATAAATATGATTACAAAACGGAATGTAATAGTGTTCTACGATTTTTACTAGATAAAACTGTAAATTCTGAAGGAAGGATCACTTCTTCAACAGAATTTGGAAATTTCGTAAGTAATTTATCATTCCAACACGGAATAGCTGGACTACTGTTTCCTCTAAATAAATTGTCCCCCCAGAACTGGATTCTAAAATACTCTCTATCATCAAGAAAGCAGTGACAATTAGAACGACACACACATATGAATATCAATACTCGCTGCTATTTGGTGATTCAGGCTATCTATGGTTACTCCTACATTTATTTTCTATCAGTAAAAATCAATACTATCTACAATTAGCAAACGTCACCGCTAAGAAATTAATAGAGAATTATGATACTCTAGAGGAAATAGACTTTGCATTGAGAAAATCTGGTGTCCTATTGTCATTAATAAAATACTATCAATTTACCAATGACAATACTCTTAAAATTTTCATCCACAATAGTATAGGGGAAATTTAGCATTATTTCCTACAAAGAGATACAGCCAAAGAAAGCATTTTAGACTATAGCTTTGCTCATGGATATTGTGGAATTGCATAGGCTTTATTTGCCTATTCTAAAGTCTTAGAACCTTCTATGTTCTATAATGATCTCCATACATTCCATACTGAATTAAAAAAATTATTAGAAAAAATTACTTCTAATACTAAAAATTTAGGAAATTTATAACTTTCTTGGTGCGAAGGAATTTCCGGAATAATCTTATATCTTTGTATGTACGATTGTGACGGAAACAAAGATATTATTAGTAAATATCAAGAATTTGTTTTTGACCATCATCTAAAAATGATGACAGGATATTGCCACGGAATAACTAGCTTACTACAAACCACTGTCTACAATCAAAACAAATTACTGATGAAAAAAATCCAACAGGTAATTTTAGCATGTTCTGAACGAGATGATCACGGTTTACTGATGTTTCAAGGAGATAGTGGTAAAGCAGATTTGTTTGACTTCGGAATAGGAAGCATGGGGTATATTGGTGTCTATTAAATAATAAATTCCCATTCGATGTGCAGACATAAGGAGAAATGTATGAAATTATTTTGGACAAACAACATATATAGACAGTTGCTGCTAAACAGCTGTTTTTCATCATTCGGCGACAGTATTTTCTACCTCGCCATTATCAATTATGTGGCTCAGTACAATTTCGCTCCGCTAGCGATTTTACTGATTTCCATTTCAGAGGTGGTTCCCCTACTATCGCAACTCTTTCTCGGAATTCTAGGAGATTTTCAAGAAAATAGAGTCAAACACGCACTCTGGATTGCCAAAATCAAAATCCTGCTCTACGCTATTTTGACAGTATTTCTCGTCTTGTCGCCCTTTTCATTAGTTTCAGTCATTATGATTGTCATCATCAACCTTATCTCTGACACCTTGAGCTACCTGTCTGCCTACATGATGAACGCCCTCTACATCAGTGTAATTAAGGACGACCTGCATGATGCCATGGGGTTCAGGCAGTCTCTGATGAGGGTTGTCCGCATTGTCGCCAATCTAGCTGGTGCATTCCTTATCAATGTTATGAGTATTCAAACTATTTCCCTTATCAACACTCTGACTTTTGTCATTGCCTTTTGGGGCCTGTATGTTATTCGACATACCTTGTATGAGGTTGAAAAAAGGATTGAAATGTCACATACAGCACTGAGTTTTAAGAAATATTTTCAACATCTTAAACAGTCGCTGGCTGTGCTCCTGAGGTTAAAAGATACCGTCATACTACTGTTTCTGACGACCAGTATGATTGCCATCTTGGATGTGTCTCCTCGGTTGATTGCCCTCCGCTTCATCCAACAGACACTAGCACAACTGAGCATTGGGCAACTCCTCGCCCTGCTCTCCATCATCATTTCTTGTGGAGCTATCCTTGGCAATATGACCAGCAGTAATCTATTTAAAAATATCCGTTTCACGCACCTCTTGGTTTTCTGTGAGATTTCCCTATTGGCTCTAATAACTAGTATCCTTTGTCAAGCCTATATCGTAATTTTCATGACCAGTTTCATCAGTTCTACGATTATCGGCATTCTCAGCCCTCGCCTACAAGCAGCTGTCTTTGCCTATATCCCCAGTGACAAGATGGGGACGGTGGGCTCTGCTCTGAGCACAGTGGACATTCTCGCCCCGTCCCTGCTCTCCCTATTAGCCCTATCCATAGCATCGAGCGTTTCGGTGCAGTTAGCATTGATATTTTTGTATCTTATTTTGATTGCTCTTATCTTTTGTCAATGGTTAGTCAAGTTCAACACTCATAACTAACGAAAAAGCATGTGTAGATTTCACATGCTTTTAATCTCCCCAATCGTCAGGTCAAGTACAACAAAGTCACTTCTTTGATTAAGCGAGTGTTCTAATATAATTATAAGCTCCCTGTCATTACCGAACCCATTCGCCATTATAATTGACAGAATAGCCATCTACGGTCGTATTCACTGCCAAAGCACCTGAGCTATAAGCATAGTACCATTTGCCATTAACCTGGAACCAACCTGTCTTCATATCTCCATTACCTGCATTTAGGTAGTACCAAGTTGAACCATCTTGATACCAACCAGTTGTCATAGCTCCCGATGAACGGAGATAGTACCACTTGTTACCAAGGTATTGCCAGCCCGTTTTCATATCACCATTTTCAGCATCTAAATAGTACCAAGTTGAGCCTTCCTGATACCAACCAGTTGCCATAGCTCCTGATGAACGAAGGTAGTACCAGTTATTACCTAGATATTGCCATCCTATTTGCATGATGCCAGTTGCTGGATCTAGGTAGTACCATGGAGCCGCTTTAAGCTTCTCTTCATCATAGGTTAGAGGATAATCCTTGATCCAACCACGTGCTATCTCCCCAACAGGCAATCTGTTGATGCGAGAATCAAAGCCTCCATCCTTCTGCAAATAATACCAGTCCCCATTATCATAAACCCAACCAGTTTTTAAAGTATGATAACTACGCTGATCTTCAAAATAATAGACTCGTTTCTCTGCTGGGCTATCATATTGTTCCCCATGATGTTTGTTGGTATTTGTAGCAGTTTTTGCTTCTAACACTTGCTTGCCAACAAATTCTTGTAGTACCCCATCTTGACCAAAGTAAAACCAATCTGGTCTAAAAGCAATATCTTTCCTTAGAGAAGAACCAATCGTAACCCCTTCGTATGGAGCAGGTATATATTGCCAGCCGACAACCATCTCTCCAGATAAAGAATCAAAATAATAGTACTTACCATCAATCACTCGCCAGTCCGTTTCTTTGAGGTCCCCCTTCTTGTAGTAGGTTCTTCCGTTTTCTTGGACAAAATGCCATCCTTCAGAATCATCTGCAAATACTACATTTGTAGCTAGAAAACCAAAGAATATTGCTGCTAATCCAACTTGCATCATTTTTTTCAAAAGTTTCATGTATATACCCTCCAATATTAAATCCACTCACCAGATGAAGCAAAGTTATAAACTTTACCATCAATCGTCTGACTACCTGTAACCATAGCACCACTTGAATTGAGATAATACCATTCACCTGATACTTTTATCCAACCTGTTTTCATATCTCCATTAGTAGGATCTAAATAGTACCATGTTGAACCATCTTTATACCAACCAGTCTTCATATCACCATTGGTCTTATCTAAATAATACCATCTTCCTCGTACATATTTCCAACCTGTGGACATTGAACCAGAGGTTTCAAGATAATACCATTTGCCATTTATACTTTGCCAACCTGTTTGTTTATTACTATTCTTATAATAATACCAAGTATCACTAATCAACTTCCATCCATCAATAGAATGCCCTTTAATAACAGAGTAGATGAAAGATAGAGCCTTCTCATTTAACTTAACAGCATAATTCATCTGTTCTGCCTCACTCCCATTGGTATGAACTCCGACAACCCTATTGGTAGAATCATATACTGCTGAACCGCTTGCACCACGCAAAGTATCTACTTGATAGAATAAAAAATCATTTGTATCTTGAAGTATCGTTTTTGTATCAGTATACATCTGCTTAATATCCTTATTAACAGCAGAATATCCCGTAACTGTTACATCTAGATTTTTAGTATTTTCTAAATTATTGGGAAGTCCTAACGTCCCCAATTGAGCGCCAATCGGTTCTTCCAAAATTAAAACTGCTAAGTCATAGGTAGTAAGCTCATCTGGATCAGTATTTCGAAATTCTTTTAAATAGCGAGCTTCTTTTACTTTTATCCGACCAAACGGCACACTATTTGGAGTACGAGCAGGAGTAACATATAGTTCTTCTGCATCTTTACCAAACTCATGTTTATAAATATTATGAGCAGCAGTAATAAGGACATTATCCTTTATAAAATTGGCACTCCCTCAATAAGTTACATCTTTACCATTTTTCACACCACGAAATTCTTACTCTACATAAGCTGATGTAGAGTAAGGATATTGTAAAGTATTTTTTACCTTAACTAAATCATTTTTACCAATAATGACTTCTGACTGATTTGTATAATATTGACCATAAGTCGGTGAAACATCGGGAAGTGAAAAATTATTAGTTCCTGGACTCTCTTGTAATGTTTCACTTACCTCATACTCCTCGCCTGTACTTGAAATAACAGTCAAAGCAGATACTGTCGATAGC
>NZ_VMKV01000041.1:0-42905 GCF_013276335.1 Streptococcus sp. 2100
TTGCAGATGGAAGCTGACGCAGTTTGAAGAGATTTTCGAAGAGTATCAACCACCATAAAAGAGGCAGACAAATCCACCTCTTATTTACCTAGTTCTTGTGTTCGTTTGTAGGCTTGACCAACTGCATCCATGACCGTTCCTCGAAAAGCATGCGCTTCTAGGCTCGCTACACCAGCGATAGTCGAACCGCCTGGGCTGCAAACTTGGTCTTTCAAAACTCCAGGATGTTGCTGACTTTCAAGGACCAATTGTCCAGCTCCTACCACAGTTTGAGCTGCCATTTTCAATGCTGTTTCTCGTGGCAATCCAGTCTGAACACCTGCATCTGCCAAGGCCTCGATAAAAAGATAGACAAAGGCTGGTCCACAACCTGCAAGACCTGTCGCTGCATCTATTAAGCTTTCTCCAAGTTCAACCAAAAGACCAGCCTTGGCTAAAAGCTGACAAAAGAGCTCACTGTCCTCAGCCCTGCAATTAGAAGACAAGGCATAACTAATCACTCCTTGTCCGATAGAAGCAGGGGTATTGGGCATCATACGAATAATTCTGTGCTGACTTGGAAGAAGACTAGCGAGTTTTCCCAAGGTCAATCCAGCTGCCATCGAAATCAAAAGAAGACTCTCTCGTTTTTCAAGGATAGTCTGGTATTGAGAAAGCAAGTCTGAGAACTGAGCAGGCTTCACTCCTAGAAAAATCACATCTGCTTCTGCAAACATTTCTTCATTGCTGGAAGCCTGACCACCAAAGTCTGCAATGAAAGCATCTACCTTAGCTTGACTACGATTGGCAAGGAGAATCTCATCTGACGTCCTAGTCTGCAAGACAGATTTTGCCAAGCTAGCACCCATATTCCCCAAACCGATAAATCCAATCTTCATCTCTTACTCCCTTATCTGTCCATCACCAGTAACCACATACTTGTAGCTAGTCAACTCTTTCAAGCCCATGGGACCACGCGCGTGCAATTTCTGAGTAGAAATTCCCATCTCACATCCAAGACCAAATTGTCCACCATCGGTAAAACGAGTTGAGGCATTGACATAGACAGCTGCAGAGTCCACTTGATCTGTAAAGTAAGCTGCAGCTTCAGCATTTTCCGTTACAATGGCATCCGAATGATGGGTACTATGGGCTTCAATATGGGCAACCGCTTCTTCTAAACTGCTCACAACCTTAACAGCTAAGACATAGTCTAAAAACTCGGTGTCAAAGTCTTGTGCCTCAGCTGCTTGACCTGAAAGAAACTGACTGGCTTTCTCATCCAAGCGGAATTGAATTGGTTCCAACCCAACTTCTTTACGCTCTGCAACTAGAACTTGCTCCAAGCGAGGAAGGAAGCTTGCTGCCTTGTCTTCATGAACCAGCAGAACCTCCATGGCATTGCAAACAGAGGGACGACTGGTTTTAGCATTGTTGATGATAGACAGCGCCTTGTCTTCGTCTGCATCCTTATCCACATAGACATGGACAATCCCAGTCCCTGTCTCGATAACAGGTACAATCGCATTCTCAACCACTGCATTGATCAAGCCAGCTCCTCCACGAGGAATGAGGAGGTCTAGATAGCCCTTGGCCTTCATCATAGCATAACTACTTTCATGGCTAGTATCTTCCACCAGTTGAATCACATTTGGGTGAATAGTAGTCGTCTCCAAGCCCTTCTTCAAGGCTGTGACAATGGCATGGGTTGTTTGATAGGCATCCTTACCACTACGAAGAACAACCGCATTTCCACTCTTAAGAGTCAAAGCAGCCGCATCAGACGTCACATTTGGACGGCTTTCATAGATAATACCGATGACACCCATAGCTACACGTTTTTTTGTGATAACCAAACCATTTTCAAGCTGACTTGTTTCTAAAACTTCACCGATTGGATCTGGGAAGGCAACCACTTCACGAATTCCTCTTGCCATCGCTTCTATACGATCTGCATCCAAATAAAGACGATCCAACATCACATCTGAGATTTTCCCCTTAGCCGCTGCCATATCGAGGGCATTAGCCGCTAAAATTTCCTCAGTAGCAGCCACTAAGTGATCAGCCATGGCTAGCAAGGCTTGGTTTTTCACTTCTTCACTAGCTGTGTTAATCGATTTTTTAACAGCCTGTACCTGTTCAAATTGTTCTTGTCTACTCACCATAGTTTACCTCTAAAATTCTGTAAAAAGTAGTTGGATTTCAGGAGTAATGGAAATCCAGTCGTCACGGTAAATCAAGACACCCTTGGCTTTTTGAGAACGCAACATATCCTCCAAAGCAGATGCTCCAAATTGCACGCGTCCTTTTCCAAGTGATTTTCCACTTTCCTTATCAAATACTGTCACGATATCACCGTAAGAAAAGGCTCCTTCTGCTTCAACGATACCAGATAAGAGAAGACTCTTTCCATGTTGAGAGAGAGCTTCCGCAGCCCCTTTATCAACCCAAATAGAACCTTGACTCTGAGCATAAAAGGCCAGCCATTGTTTCTGGGTACGAAGCCCCTTCTCTTGCGCAACAAAGTAGGAACCATCCTTGGTCTCCTCAGCCGCTTCAATCATGGCATCTGACTTCAAGGATGAGCAGATATAAACAGGAACACCCGATTCTGTCGCAATAGTTGCAGCTTTGATTTTGGTTAACATGCCCCCAGTTCCGTTTGACGAACCAGCTCCACCGGCCATATCGATAATCTCACGATTGATAGTCTCGATTTGCTCCAAACGTTTGGCTCTTGGATCTGAATTAGGATTTCCTGTATAGAGACCATCTACGTCTGTCAAGAGGATCAAAAGGTCTGCTTGGACCATGGCCGCCACCTGTGCACTCAGAGTATCATTGTCCCCAACCTTGAGCTCATCAATAACAACACTATCATTCTCATTGATGATAGGAATCGCCCCACGGCTAAGTAAAACCGACAAAGCCTGATGGGCATTTTTATAACGACGCTTATCTACAAAGTCATCCTGGGTTAGCAAGATTTGTGCAGAAACGATTTGGCGCAAGAGAAGATTGGTCGTGTATTCTTCCAACAAAAGCCCTTGTCCTACCGCTGCTGAAGCCTGTTTATCAGCAATTTTAGTCGGACGCTTTTTAAATCCTAAGGCTCCAAAACCAGCCGCAATGGCACCTGAAGACACCAAAATCAACTCATGACCAGCCTCGTGCAGCATAGCCAACTGCTGGGTAATATCCTTTACCTTACTACGTGATAAACTTCCATCCTCATTTGTCAGAGAAGAAGTACCCACCTTAAAGACAATCCGTTTGTATTTCATAGTCTCACTCCGATTATTCATATTTATCCATTATAACATGAATAACAGGAAATAGAAAAGAGTTGATAGGAAAAAGAAGGCCCTAAAACCTTCTTTTCTACTACTGTTCTGATTCCGATTTGTTTACACTCGTTTCAGAGCTTTGTGAAGTTGAGGATGTCAAATCTTGACTAGTTGAAGAATTTGTAACACTTTCATGTTGACTCGTTTCTTTATTTTCAAGATCCTTTTTCACTACTTCTTTGGATTCTTTTATTTCTGAATGACTTGTAGTTTTAATTGTAGCAGATTTCTCGATCGGAACATCCACTAACCAGGCACCACTTGAATCCACAGTATAGCCTTCTGGTGTCTTACCATTCACAAGTAATTGACCATTTTCTTTCAAGAAGTACCATTTATCCTTGTCTTTAATCCAACCTATAGCTCGTGAACCATCTGTCTTGTAGAAATACCAATCATTTGCCTTTTTAAGCCAGCCTTGCTTCATAGCTCCTGATTCTTCTAGATAGTAATGATGTCCAGCAACTTCTATCTCACCTGTCTTCATGATACCAGTAGAATCCATATAGTACCAGGCTTCTTTATCTTTTACCCAGCCCGTTTTCATTTCCCCTGATGGAGCAAAGTAATACCATTGCCCCTTATATTGAAGCCAACCTGTCTTCATAGAGCCATCAACATCCAAATAATACCACTGCTCTTTATCTTGAATCCAACCAATTTCCATCTGGTTTTCTTTGTTAAAATAATACCAGATTCCAGCGATTTTCTTCCAATTTTTAGCAGCAACACCAGAGTTTGTCAAATAGAACCAACGATTGTTCCATTTTTTCCATTGATTCTGTAATAAGATACCCGTTTGGTTAAAGTAATACCATTCACCCTTAATTTCATTCCAACCGACAGCATATTCTCCTGTAGAATCAGGCGCTTGATACCACCAGTTTCCATATGAACTCTTATGCCAACCAGCTTGAAAACTTGGAATAGGCTTGTAGGAAGTTGAAATGTTTACTAAACCGTCTTGTCGAATATCAAAAACTGTTGCATCATAGTCTTTGCTGGCTGCGTTGATTCTCTCAATTCCTCGTTCTTTGAGCCAATTAACATACTCACTATCAACACCATTTTTCCAAGGTAGACTATCCGAAGTTTGAACAATCAAACTCGGACTCAAATTTTTAATAAAATCCTTGGTATTTGATTTGTTGGTATCATGGTGATGATTAAACTTCATCAAATCAACTTTTCCAATGAGAGGTCCATACTTATCTTCCGCTCCATGCACATTATCTAAGTCGCCCCCAAGGTAAATTTTCTTACCATTGACTTTTACTACGCTAATCAAGGAATTGGAATTATCATCCCAAATTTTCTTTAATTCACCTGATGAATCTGTTTCATTTTCATAATTATATAGTTGAATATCCATGTCTCCAAACTGAAAATGAGCATCTCCTTGTGTGATATTTTGAATAACTGAAACACCTTTTTCAGCAGCAGTCTTTAAAACCTTATCATAGCCATACAGATTATCCCAAAGACGTTCAGGCTTAGTAATACGATTATCACTATATTTCTTAAGATAGACTCGGTCAACTGGATAGGTAGACAGTAATTCATCAACATTTCCAATATGGTCACTGTGGGTATGGGTTACCAAAATAAAATCAAGTTTTTGGACACCCAATTCCTTCAAACGACGAAAGACACGGTCTGTTAGAACATGCTTATAAGTTGTATTGATACCCTGTCTCCATGGATAACGAGAATCACTTCCATCTGGGAAATCATAATCTTCTCCTGTATCCACCATGGCAAAATGTCCATTGCTTTCAAGAATAATCGCATCACTGCCACCTTCATGAACATTTATAAAGTGGATTTTATTTCCTGAACTTTCTTGAGCTTGAACATTTCCATACCATGACAAGCCTAAAAAAGCGCCTGCAAGTGCTAAACTAGTTAATTTCTTTTTCATTCTTACTTCCTCAATCTCTCCAATGTTTCCTTAAAAATTGCTGGGATATCTGCTGTAAATTCTAAGGTCTCACCTGTTCTCGGATGAGTAAAACCTAGAGTCTTGGCATGAAGAAATTGTCCATGCCCCTTAAGTGTCTTACGAGGACCATAGACTTCATCCCCAGCAACTGGATGACCGATATAAGCCATGTGGACACGAATCTGATGGGTACGCCCTGTCTCTAGTTGCAACTCCACTAAGCTATAATCGCCAAAGCGTTCCAAGACGTGGAAACGAGTTACTGCAGGTTTCCCTTTAGCAGTCACAGCCTGTTTCTTACGATCTTTTTCACTCCGGCCAATCGGTGCTTCAATCACACCGCGATCATTGGGCAAATTTCCATGAACAATCGCCCAATATTTGCGGAGAGACTTTTTATCCTTGAGTTCTTGGGCAAGTGCTAGATGCGCCTCATCATTTTTAGCAATCATAAGAAGACCTGACGTATCCTTATCAATACGATGAACAATTCCTGGACGCAGAACCCCATTGATACCCGACAAGTCCTTAATATGATACATAAGGGCATTTACTAGGGTTCCACTAGTATGACCAGCACTCGGATGCACAACCATTCCCTGAGGTTTGTTGACAACAGCCACATCCTCATCTTGGTAGATGATTTCTAGCGGAAGATCCTCAGCCACATACTCTAAAACCTCTGGTTCTGGCACATGGTAAGTGACGACATCGCTCTCTTGGACAGTGTATTTAGCTTTCTTGACTTGGCCATTGACCAAGACCTGGCCTGATTTGATTTGTTCATTCGCGAGACTACGTGATAATTCTGTCAAATCTGACAAAGCCTTATCTAAACGCAGGCCACCAGTTTCAATTTTAATTTCCATTTATTTCCTCTTTTAGCATTGCAATCAATAAAATAATCACTCCAACAGTCAGATAGCTATCTGCCACATTGAAAATTGCAAAATTGATAAAGTCAAGGTGAAACATATCCACAACAAAGCCCTGACTGACCCTGTCAATAAAGTTTCCAAGACCACCCGCGATTATCAGAGTCAAACCCAAGACCATCCAGAATGAGTCCTCCATGTGCTTATGTAGATACCAAATGGCACCTACCACGACGACCAGGGTAATGACAGCGAATAACAACTGCTGATCTTGTAAGATAGAAAAGGCTGCCCCTCGATTTTGCAGGTAGGTCAAGCTAACGAAATTGGGAATCCAGGAGCGCACTTCACCCAGTGGAATCTGTTGGACGATATAGGATTTAACTAACTGATCCAGCGCAATCAAAAGCAGTACAATGACTGCCACTATTCCTCTTTTTTTCATGATTTCCTCTTCTGATTAAAATATTCTTGCATGACTTCTACGAAAAGAGTTCCAGCTTGACTCAGCTCCACTTCTTCACGTTTAACATAGACCATGCGGTTATCTAGGTTATCCTTGAGACGAATAACTGTGATGCCATTCACACTGTCACTATCTAAAAATCCAGAACCTGTCGCATAAGCGTCCGTCCGCTCCAAAATACCATTCAAAGTAGCACGGTCTGTCACATTAAACATCTGCGAGCTCGCGCTGGTATCAACAAAGTTCTCTGAATAATAAAGATACTCGTCTTTCTCTTGCGTGAAACGAACCGTTGGTAGATCCGCTAAATCCTCCATGACCAATTCCTCTTTCTGAGCTAAAGGATGCCCCTCACGGAGATAAATATGGGTATGGAAGGGAATTAGTTCAATAACCTCTAGGCCTAACTTTTCAACCCGTTGCATAATCCCTTTTTTATTTTGATTATTGAGGTAGATAATCCCAATCTCACTGTGACCTTGCGCTACTTCGTCTAAAATTTGAACAGTAGTTGATTCAAAAATACGGAAGTTCTTATAATCAGGATAGCGCTCTGAAAAGGCCGTAATGGTTGGTGGCAAGAAGTCATAGTGCTGACTGGCAATGGAAAATTCATCCTTTTCTTCCTCAGGATGGGCATACTGATTTTGAAAAATATCAAATCCTTTAACCAATTCTTGCGCTTTTTCATAGAATTCCATACCACGACGAGTCAAGAAAGTCCCTGAGCTGGTCCGACGGAAAATCTTAAAACCCAATTCTTTTTCCAAATCACGAACAGAAATAGACAGACTCGGCTGACTAACATACATCTTTTCAGCAGCTTCACGAAAAGTACCGCTATTGGCAATGGCCACAACATAGCGTAATTGTTGAATGTTCATCTTCTACCTCCAACTTCTTTATCTTTTCATTATACCATATTTTAGAAGTTTTCCAAAAAGGAAAAAAGAACATCCTATTCTTCTTAACCTTCTTAACTATCTTCACTATCTGCCTTTCTCAAGCCAACCTTATTTTCAAAATCAATTCAAAAAATAACTGGATACACACCACTCCAATATCGAAAAGAAAAACGTTGACTATTTGTGAAAAAAGAAAATGCCGGAAAGTTCCGACATTTTTTTAGTAAGCTAACTTCCTGAAAATAGGAGTAACCATACATTCCAGAAGGCAGTGATATTGATGAGAATATGAACTAGTATTGGATAGTAGAGATTTTTTGTCATGCGATACAGTAGAGCTAAAATGAGACCTCCACTAGCATAAATGAAAAAAGCAAGAGGAGTTAAAGCAAAATTGATATGAATATAACCGAAAATAATAGCAGAAAGCAAGACATCTCCGTACCAAGGCGAGTTTTTGAAAAAGGTTGTCATAAGCACACCGCGATAAATCAATTCCTCAGCAATAGGGCCGATGAAGCAAGCCATGAGCAAGAAATAGGGTAATTCCTGTCTCCCTATCATTTCTATCGTTTCATTCAAAGAAATTTGATTTGAAGACGAGGGTATGAAATAAGACAAGAGGACGTCAGACATATACAAAATGATGTAACCCAGTAAAAGGTAGATAAAGTGCCTCAGCTGCCATTTGAAATGAAAAGTCTTCTTTCCTGCAAAAACTAGTAGATAGATGACCGCTAATAAAAGACCTCCACTCTCCATCCAAAGCAGAATCTGAAAAAATTCACGACTTGCTGGTAGATAGGGCTTTGCGAGGTGATTGAAAATTCCCCAAAACCAAGTTGATTTGTAAAAAATTAAGGATAATGCTAGTAAAATCTGAATAATCCGTTTTTTCATATTAAATCCTCTGTTTTCTCCATATTCCTAATAAATTTTACTTAAAATCTCGCAGGACTTCCTTTGCAAAGATGATTGCCTCCTCCAATATATCCTAAATCATAGGTTCCTCTGGGACAAAATCCATGAACCGGCATAGTTAATACCGGCTCTATTTGCCAAGGAAAATAACCATTAGGTTCTTTTCCATAGGGATCTGCTCCACCTTGTATCAGCTCTAATTCTTCATTTGTTAGATTTATATTTTTTGTCATTAAAATCATGATATATTTCCTCCGTTATTGTTTAGATTAGTTGAGTAATCTGATACTCATACCTACTTACAAAAAACTATTATATTAAGTTGGTTTTTTAATTTGTCTAGTTGCAACGTTGACAAGTTTAGTATAACATATCTTGGCCAAATATCCTCTTCAAATCATGAATTGTCATCAAAACGTCCTAAACTGCAAAATCAATTAGCTCCTGTCCCTTTGACCGTCATCTTCTCCAAAATATGTTATAATAATACCAAAAGATAAAGAAGGAAGACCTATGATTAAACTACTAGCCTTGGATATGGACGGAACCCTCCTCGATGAAGCCAAGGAAATTCCACAAGCTCACATTACTGCTATTCACCAAGCTATTGAAAAAGGTGTCAAATTGGTTCTTTGTACGGGTCGCCCGCTTTTCGGTGTCCTCCCCTACTACAAAAAACTGGGGCTTGGCCTCCAGAATGAGTATGTGATTGTTAACAATGGTTGCTCAACTCACCAGACAAGTGACTGGGGACTAGTTGACTGGCAAGAACTTAGTCCAGCAGACATCGAATACCTCTATGATCTAGCTGAAAAAAGTGATGTTCAGTTGACTCTTTTTGATGAGAAACATTATTTCGTCCTCGGTGGCAAGCCTAATCAAGTCATCCAGAATGATGCCGACCTAGTCTTTTCAGACTTGACTGAAATTTCCCTTGAGGAAGCGACTAGTGGTAAATATCGTATGTTCCAAGGCATGTTTTTGGGCAACGAAGAACAAACAGACGATTTTGAGCAGCGTTTTGCTGAGGAACTCTGCCAACGATTCAGTGGAGTTCGTTCGCAGCCTGTCATTTATGAAGCTATGCCACTTGGAACGACCAAGGCTACCGCTCTTTCACGATTAGCAGAGATTTTGAAGATTGATTCCTCAGAGATTATGGCCATGGGCGATGCTAATAACGATATCGAAATGCTCCAGTTTGCAGGGATGGGCATTGCAATGGGAAATGCAAGCGATTATGTCAAATCTCTTGCGGATGCCGTTACAGCAAGCAACGAAGAAGACGGTGTTGCGCGTACCATTGAGAAATATATTCTATAAATCTCGTAGCGGAGCAAATGTCTCTGATCAAACTGGACACTACGAATCCTTAATCAATCCAGAATTGACCTATATGGGTTTGGCAGCCTTTGAAAACCCTGTTACTCAAAATGGATGGATTACCGTTGCACAAAGTTTCGGAACATCATCTGGTGGCTCTGAAGAATTAGCTGGTGGTTATGGAAAAGCCATTCAATACATAGAAGCCTACTCTTCTCAGATTCAAACATTTGCGACTAAGGCGAATCTTTTTGACAAAAATTTGAAGGCTATCGGAACTCATAAAATCAAAAATGAAAATAAGAGTACAACGAATAATTCCTACAATTTCTTTAACCAAATGCAAGAAGTAGGTAAAAGTATGGGTTTTTGGCGACAAGCTGGCTCGCGTTGGTAGTTTATGCAACTTGATGGGATCTTACCCTTACAATCAGTGGGCAAAATTAGATAATATCTGGTATCGCTTCGATAGTTCAGTCTGGATGCAAGCAGGTTGGTTGAAAGACGGTGAGACTTGGTACTATCTCGACGGTTCAGGTGCTATGAAAACAGGCTGGATGAAGGTATCTGGCAAATGGTACTATGCTTATAGCTCTGGTGCTCTAGCAATCAATACGACTACACCAGACGGTTACCGTGTTAATTACAATGGGGAATGGGTAGGATGGTTTAACTACAACAAAAATACTCTATACTATCTCACAGTGAGTAGTCTTCACTTTCAAATAGTATAGAGATTTTTATTTACCTAGTATAGCTCTTATCTTAGGTGTTTATAACAAACTGAAACAAGAGTGGGACAAAAGAGCCTCGTAAAAGGTATTGCAACTTGGTAATACCTTTTTGAGGTGCTTTTTGATATGAGCACATGTCTTCTCAATAGGATTGTACTCAGGTGAGTAGGGAGGAAGGGGTAAAAGTTTATGCCCAAACTCTTCACACAAGAATTCTATCCTAGCTATTCTATTGGAATCTTGCATTATCCATAATAATAACTGAGGGTGTGGTTAATGTTGGTAAGAGAAATTTCTGAAACCATGCTTCAAAAAAGTCGCTCGTCATCGTCTCTTCGTAGGTCATTGGAGCGATTAAGTCACCATTTGTTAGACCTGCAACCAAAGAAATCCCCTGATATCTTCTTCCAGAGACTTTACCTCCTATTAACTGACCCTTTGATGAGCGACCATATTCTCGATAAAAGTAAGTATCGAATCCTGTTTCATCAATATAAACAGGTGCTAAGTGCTTTAAACTATTAAAATTCTTAAGAAATAAGGCTACTTTTTCTGGGTCTTGTTCATAGATAGTATAGTACTTTATGGTTACCGAACAAGTCTAATGAAAAAATTCTGATGATAGTTCTAAATCTCAATAACCGCTTGGGTTCCATGATCCAACTCCAGCAAGACATCTATACTTGTATAGAAAATCCTGCCCTGAATAAGGAGATGTAAATATTTCTTTCCTCCAAAATGGTCATAGTTTTGCTGGCAAATCTAACATATCATGGATAAATTAACAAGTGATTTCTGAATTGCTAAACATTTTCTTTTCTTATAGCATATTTTCAGATTTTCTCTTTGAGAAAGATATTTACAAGAAAAAGGTTCGTTTTTTGTCTATTTTCAAAAAGTCTTAAAACTAAATTGAAAGAATTTTTAGAAAATTTTTGTTTTTCTCTTTACAGTTTAAAAAAATTCTGCTATAATAGCTCATGTAATAAAATATGACAACAAAAGGAGAACGATATGACATCTGCTAAAGAATATATCCAAAGCGTGTTTGAAACTGTAAAAGCTCGTAATGGGCACGAGGCTGAATTCCTCCAAGCTGTTGAAGAATTTTTCAACACTTTGGAACCTGTATTTGAAAAACACCCTGAGTATATCGAAGAAAATATCTTGGCACGTATTACTGAGCCTGAGCGCGTAATTTCTTTCCGTGTTCCTTGGGTTGACCGTGATGGAAAAATTCAAGTAAACCGTGGTTACCGTGTTCAATTCAACTCAGCTGTTGGACCATACAAAGGAGGACTTCGTTTCCACCCAACTGTAAACCAAGGGATTTTGAAATTCCTCGGATTTGAACAAATCTTCAAAAACGTCTTGACTGGACTTCCAATCGGTGGAGGTAAAGGTGGATCAGACTTCGATCCTAAAGGTAAAACAGATGCTGAAGTGATGCGCTTCTGCCAAAGCTTCATGACTGAGTTGCAAAAACACATCGGACCATCACTTGACGTACCTGCTGGTGATATCGGCGTAGGTGGACGTGAAATTGGTTACCTTTATGGTCAATACAAGCGTCTTAACCAATTTGATGCTGGTGTCTTGACTGGTAAGCCTCTTGAATTTGGTGGTAGCTTGATTCGTCCAGAAGCAACTGGTTACGGTTTGGTTTACTATACTGAAGAAATGCTGAAAGCTAACGGTAATAGCTTTGCTGGTAAGAAAGTGGTTATTTCAGGTTCTGGGAACGTTGCTCAATACGCTCTTCAAAAAGCGACTGAACTTGGCGCTACTGTCATCTCTGTATCTGACTCAAACGGTTATGTCATCGATGAAAATGGTATCGACTTCGATCTTTTGGTTGATGTTAAAGAGAAACGTCGTGCTCGTTTGACTGAGTATGCAGCTGAGAAAGCAACTGCAACATATCACGAAGGTTCTGTATGGACTTACGCTGGAAACTATGATATTGCGCTTCCATGTGCTACTCAAAACGAAATCAACGGTGAAGCAGCTAAACGTTTGGTTGCTCAAGGCGTTATCTGTGTATCTGAAGGTGCCAACATGCCGAGCGACCTTGATGCCATCAAAATCTACAAAGAAAATGGTATCTTCTACGGACCTGCCAAAGCTGCCAACGCTGGTGGTGTAGCCGTTTCAGCCCTTGAAATGAGCCAAAACAGTCTTCGCCTCTCATGGACTCGTGAGGAAGTTGATGGACGTCTCAAAGACATCATGACAAACATCTTCAACACAGCTAAAACAACTTCAGAAACATATGGTCTTGATAAAGACTATCTTGCAGGAGCAAACATTGCTGCATTTGAAAATGTAGCAAACGCTATGATTGCCCAAGGTATTGTTTAAGATTCATTTGCTTAATCCTCAATCGCTTCGATTGGGGATTTTTATCTTGAGTTAAACGGTTGGGAAATTCTAATTTAATTAAATTAAATGAAATAAAAACCGAACAAATTGATTGCGGAATTCAAACCAATTTCTAACAATGTTTTATAAAACTCAGTGGACTATTCTAAATTCAATCTATTTTATACTTTTCGAAAATCTCTTCAAACCACGTCAGCGTCGCCTTACCGTAGATATGTTACTGACTTCGTCNNTTTTCATTGAGTATTACTTACTCGCCAACTTCTTAAACAAAAAGAAAAACCACTACTCCTAAGAATAGCGATTTAATCATGTTTTTAAGCTACTAATGTAGTCGCTCTATTATTTAAGAGTAACTGAAGCTCCAGCTTCTTCCAATTTAGCTTTGATTTCTTCAGCTTCTGCAGTTGCAACGCCTTCTTTAACAAGTGCTGGTGCACCGTCAACAAGTTCTTTAGCTTCTTTAAGACCAAGACCTGTGATTTCACGTACAACTTTGATAACGCCAACTTTTTTGTCGCCTGCAGATGTCAATTCAACGTCGAATGAATCTTTAGCAGCACCAGCGTCAGCAGCACCAGCTGCAGCAACAGCTACAGGAGCAGCTGCAGTTACACCAAATTCTTCTTCGATAGCTTTTACAAGGTCGTTCAATTCAAGGATTGAAGCTTCTTTAATTTCAGCAATAATGTTTTCAATGTTCAATGCCATTGTTATTTCCTCCAAATATGTTTTAAATTTATAATAGATTTTCGTAGCTAGGCTACGCTACGTAGCTTAAGATTAAGCTGCGTCTTCTTTGCTTTCTGCAACCGCTTTGACTGCAAGAGCAACGTTGCGCACTGGCGCTTGAAGTACAGAAAGGAGCATAGAAAGAAGTCCTTCGCGGTTTGGAAGAGTTGCAAGTGCAAGAATCTCTTCTTTAGATGCGACAGCGCCTTCGATTGCACCACCTTTGATTTCAAGTGCTTCAGCGTTTTTAGAAAAGTCGTTCAAGATTTTCGCTGGTGCAATAACATCTTCGTTAGAAAATGCTACTGCAGATGGTCCAACGAATACTGATGCAAGATCTTCAAGACCAGCTTTTTCAGCTGCACGACGCAAGATTGAGTTTTTAATGACTTTATACTCAACTTCGCTTCCACGAAGCTCACGACGAAGAACTGTATCTTGCTCAACTGTCAAACCACGAGCGTCTACAACGACGATAGATGCAGCAGCTTTCATTTTTTCAGCTACTACGTCAACTAGTTCCGCTTTTTTAGCAATAATTGCTTCACTCATTAGTGTGTTCACCTCCGTAATTATTTTGCTTGGGGAATTTTTCCAAAAGAAAAACGCGCCCAAACCTAGACACGAAAGTACAATACGCTTCTTTTTACATGATACGTTTTGTCCTCGGTAGGATATTTATGAGTCGAGCTCCCCTACTGTCTTAGGCAGTTTTTTCAAACCGTATATAAGTATAGCATAGTCAAAAAAAGAATGCAAGATTTTTACAAACTTTTTTTAAAATTTTTCGTGATTTTTCTTCTAAAGTTCTACTGTCAGAACTTGACCTTGCTTAACAACCTGTTCTCCAGCAATATAGACATCATCAACATCACTGGATTTGACAGCATAAACTAGGTGAGAGAGCATATTTTCTTGAGGTTGGAGATGGATTTTGCCTTGTGGTTGAATAACGAGAAAATCTGCCTGCTTGCCGACTTCTAGACTTCCTATCTGATTTTCCATTCCTAGAACCTTAGCCCCTTCGATTGTCAGTGCCTTTAGAGCTGTTTCGATAGGAAATTGGCTGGCATCTCCACTTTTCATCTTCTGAAGAAGGGCTGCAGTCCGTCCCTCCTCAAACATATCAAGATTGTTATTGGAAGCGACCGAGTCAGTCGCAATTCCGACTGCTACTCCTGCTTTTTGGAGCTGGATAATTGGAGCAATTCCTGATGCCAGTTTGAGATTACTGATAGGATTGTGAGCAATAGCCACTTGAGAAGTTGCCAAGCGTTCAATTTCTCGCTCGTTTAATTCGACCCCATGAGCAAAGACAGACGGATGATCTAAGTAACCCAGTTCTTCTAGAAAGGCGAGGGGGCGTTTGCCGTATCGTTTCAGGATAATGCCTGATTCTTCCTTGGTCTCCGCCACATGGATATGGATTGGAATAGCAAGCTCTTTTGCCATTTCCAAACTCGCTTCCAGCAAGTCTCTACTGCAGCTATAGGGAGAATGAGGTGCTACCATAACCTTGAAATTTGGATTTTTATATTTTAAGATTTCGTCTATGATGGATCGAGTTCTGCTTATAGTCTCAGCAGTTGTTTCTGTCTCTGAAGAAAAAAGAGTCGGAGAAAAATAACAACGCATCTTGGAATCTTTCACTGCCTGATAAATCTGCTCAATATTCACACCATTGGGATTATACATATCATTAAAGGTTGTTGTTCCTGACTGGAGTATCTCTGTCAGAGCTTCTTTGACCGCCTTAGTAGTCATGTCGGGAGTAAACTCAGCTTCTGCTGGCCAGATATAGTCATTGAGCCATTCATGGAGATTGCTATCATCCCGAATTCCTCTCAAACCTGTCATAGCAGAATGGGTGTGGCAATTGACCAACCCAGGCATAATCCAAGCTCCCTGATAGTCTATAATCTGCTCAGCTTGCTCTAAAAACGCTGGCTTATCTTGACCGACATAGACGATTTGAGAATCCTTGACTGCTAAGATTCCATCAAGATAAACATGGAAATCTTGATCACAAGTCACGATATTTACATTCTGAAAGACTTTCATTATAGGCTCCTTTTCTAAAAGACAAGTTATACTCTCTTCAAACTACTTCAGATTCACTTTGCCGTAGGTGTGGTTACTGACNNAACCTGCGGCTAGCTTCCTAGTTTGCTCTTTGATTTTCATTAAGTATTACAGTGAACAATTTTTCTAGCTATTGTAACAAAAAAGTCACCCGAAGGCAACTTTTTTCGTCCATAAACTTTCAAAAGAGAATGGCTTATTCAGAGCTAAAAGCTGCTGCTTGCTGCATTTGGTAATACTTACCCTTTCTAGCCATGAGATCCTGATGATTGCCATGCTCCACGATGTCGCCATCTACCAAGACAAGAATCAAATCCGCATCCTGAATGGTTGACAAACGGTGGGCGATGATAAAGCTTGTGCGCCCCTTCATGAGTTTTGCAAAGGCATCCTGTACTAGCACTTCTGTCCGTGTATCGATGGAGGAAGTTGCCTCGTCTAAGATAAGAATCTTTGGAATAGCCAAAAAGACTCGCGCTATAGTCAAGAGCTGGGTCTGACCGACAGAGAGAGATTCTCCTGCATTTTCTAACTTGGTATCGTATCCCTGTGGCAACTGTTGGATGAAAAAATCTGCATTGGCTGCTTTGGCAGCAGCAATCACCTGCTCCCGACTGGCTTCAGGATTTCCAAAAGCAATATTGTCATGAATGGTTCCTTGCTTGAGCCAGGTTTCTTGGAGCACCATGCCAAACTGCTGTCTCAATGATACTAGGGTATAATCATAAATGGATTGCCCATCCAGCAAGATATCTCCTGAGTTAATAGGATAGAAACGCATAAGAAGATTGATAAGGGTTGATTTTCCTGTACCTGTCGGACCAACGATGGCTACCTTGCTACCAGCTGGAATATCAATAGATAAATCCTTAATCAAAATCTTTTCAGGATGGTAACCAAAAGAGACATGTTTAAAGGAAATAGCTCCCTTAACTTGGTCACTGGTCAAGACTTCCTTGCCTGTTTCAGCAACCTCAGGACTTTCTAAGACAGCATAGACGCGCTCTGCGCAAGCCAGAGCACTTTGCAACTCAGCTAGCACTGAAGAAATATCGTTAAAGGGCTTGGTATACTGTTGGACATAGTTCAAAAAAGTCACTAAACGCCCAATGGTCAAGGTTGACCCCATCATGATACGATAAGCTCCTACTCCAGCTAGAATCGCATAAATGAGCGCATTGACAAAGCGAGTCGAAGGATTGACCGTTGAAGAATAAAAGATGGCCGACTGCGAATAGCCTGCGTAGTTGTCATTAGCCTCACACAGTCTTTTGATAAACTCTACCTGAGCATTAAAAGATTGAATAATAGTCTGCTGGCTAAGCGATTCTTCAATCAACTGAGTCTGAATTCCCCTTGTCTCTGTTTGCTTCTGGAAGAGATGATAGGAGCGTTTGGCAATAAAGCGTGAAACCACCATGGAAAGTGGCGTCAACAGCAAGACTAAGAGAGTCATGAGGAGGTGAATTTGCAGCATGGCTAGAATGCTAACCAAAATCATCAAGACACCAATGAAAAATTGGTTAAAAATCATGGTCAAGCCAGCTGCTAACTGTTCGATGTCCGTGGTTACCCGACTGACCATCTCTCCACTTCCTTGCCGCTCCACAAAAGCAATCGGTAAACGATGGAGCTTATAGATGATTCGCTCTCGCAAGTCTCTGGTATAAGAGAAGATTAGGCGATTATAAAGAAGAGGATTGGCCCATTGTACCAGAGTATTTCCTATAACTACCAAGATCATCTGGAGAAAAATCTGCCAAAAAACTGGTGAAGAACCAGCCACTAGGACTTGGTCGATGACCTGCCCAATCAAGATAGGTAGGTAGATTGATAAGCCAACCTGGGTAATAGTTCCTAGAAAGGCTAGGAAAAGGAGGAAGGGATTGCTTGCTAAATCTTTTGCCAAGCGTGTGAGCGTCTGGTTTGCAGTTTGTCGTCTCATGCTAGTCCTCCTTTCCATGTTGGGATGCATTGATTTCGCGATAAACTTGACTAGATTTCATCAAGTTCTCGTGCTTGCCGATAGCTAGGAGCTCTCCTTTTTCTAAGAGGAGAATCTGGTCAGCCATCTGTAAAGTCGAGGTTCGTTGAGAGATCAAGATTAAGCTCGTATTTAGCAAATTTTCTCGGATAGCTTTCAAGAGCTTAGACTCGGTAATGGTGTCGAGGGCCGAGGTCGCATCATCTAGGATGAGAAATGGAGCTTGGCGCAAGACTGCGCGAGCAATAGACAGCCTTTGTTTTTGTCCACCTGAGAAATTTCGACCTCCTGCCTCAACAGTGGCATCCAAGAGCCCTTCCTTTTCACTAACAAAATCCTTAGCTTGCGCAATCTCCAAGGCCTGCCAGAGTTCCTGGTCAGATACTTCTTGATGTAAACCTAGAGTCAAGTTAGAACGAATGGTTCCCTTAAAGAGTTCGACTTTTTGGGGCACATAGGCAATCCAAGACCGCCACTGCTCCAAATTAAGAGGACTACGTCCATTTCGATAAAGGTCTATACTCCCCTTGTCTGCTGGATAAAGTCCAAGTAAGACTTGCACCAAGCTTGATTTACCAGAACCAGTTCCTCCGATGATACCAAGGATTTGCCCTTGCTTCATATTAAAGGAAATGTCTCTCAGAGAAGGCTGGGCCGCATCAGGATAGGTAAAGGTCAGTTCTTGAACTTGTAAAACCTGATCACTGCTAGCTTGCTTTTGTTCTAATTCTGAATGAATATCTTCTGGAGCCTCAGCAAAAACTTCCTCGATTCGCTTAGCTGAGATGTAGGACTGGTTGAGGGAATTGATCAGCATGGCTAGCTTGACCAATTCCACCAAAATCTGTAAGAGGTAATTGATAAGAGCAATGAGAGCACCTTGACTGAGCACTCCTCCTTGAATTGAAATATAGCCTTGCCAGATAATAACGAGAAGAGTTCCATTGACAATCAGATAGGTCAGAGGTGTTAATAAACTAGACCAGAAACCTGTCTTTTCTTGTAATCTAGCATAAACTTGGTTAAGGGTTTGAAAAATCTGTAACTCTCGTTTTTCTTGACCAAAAGCACGAATAACCCGCATCCCTTGCAATTGCTGGCGCGTTTCCTGAACCAGTTGGTCCGTTTTCTTTCTGAGACTACTGTAGAGAGGATTGACCAATCGAGATAACCCTACAATGACAATGGTCAAAATGGCAACCATGACTAAGAACCAGAAAGTCAACTCAGCTGAGATTCGATAAGCCATAAAAATGGCACCAAAAACGATAATGGGCGCTCGCAAAAAGAGACGCAGGAATTGATTGATACCAGTCTGAATCTGGTAGGTATCCGAAGTCAAGCGAGTGACCAAACTAGAAGTTGTCAGACGGTCTCTGCTGTCCTTGGACAAGGAAAGAATATGACGATAAAGATCGTTTGTCAATTCCTTAGCAAAGCCTACTGCTGCCTTTGCTGAGTAAAATTGAGCTATCAAGGCCACTAAAACGCCAATTACTGCAAAGATAAGGAGCAGGCCAATCTGCATCCAGAGATGACCTTGATCTCCCTGAGGTAAAGATTGGTCAACAATCCCAGCAATCACCATGGGAACCAAGAGCTCAAAAACAGCTTCTAACAGCTTGAACAAGGGGGCTAAAATTGATTCCTTGATGTAGGGTTTGAAGTAAGATAATAGGTGTTTCATAAATCCCTTCTATTCATATTCTAGAAATGAAGAAAGTGGGAAGCCCCACTCTCTGTTTTATTTGTTTAAGTAAGGCAATAGATAGCCATATCCTGCTTTTTCCATCTCATCCTTGGCCACAAAGCGTAAAGAAGCAGAATTGATACAGTAACGGAGGCCGCCTAACTCCCGCGGTCCATCTGTGAAAACATGACCCAAGTGAGCGCTGCCTGAACGAGAACGAACTTCAATTCGCTCCATTCCATGGCTCAGATCCTTGTAATAATGAATCAACTCTTTGGAAATCGGACGGCTAAAACTTGGCCAACCACAACCTGAAGCAAACTTATCCTTGGCAAAAAAGAGTGGCTCACCCGTCGTAATATCTACATAAATCCCCTCTTCAAAGGTTTGGTCATAGGCATTGGTAAATGGAGCCTCTGTAGCAGCTTCTTGTGTGACACGATAAGACTCTTCAGATAGACTGGCCTTCAACACCTCTTGACTAGGCTTTTCATAGTTTGCTGCATCAATCAATGGCTTATCAGCATCGGTCACATCGATATGACAGTAACCTGAAGGATTCTTCCTGAGATAATCTTGGTGGTAGTCTTCAGCCAGAATGTAGTGGCGTAATTGCTCCACTTCTACTGCAATCTTTCGACCCAGCATGCGTTCCTGCTCCTGTACCACTGTGTAGATAGCTGGCAAATCTGCTTCATCCTGATAATAAATCCCAGTTCGATATTGGCGACCACGGTCATTCCCTTGTTGATTGATAGATAGAGGATCGATAACTCGGAAATAATAAAGTAAAATCTCTCTGAGTGACACTTCCTTCTCATCGTAAATCACTTGGACCGTTTCTGCATGGTCTGTTTCCTTGATCAACTGGTAATTGGTCGTTTCGACTTGACCATTAGCGTAGCCAACACTGGTTTCTAGCACTCCAGAAATGCGTGAAAAATATTCCTCTAGGCCCCAAAAACAACCACCTGCTAGATAAATTTCTGCCATCTTTATTTCTCCTTTATCACGTTTTTAACTAATACTCTTCGAAAATCTCTTCAAACCACGTCAGCTCACATCTGCAACCTCAAAACAGTATTTTGAGCTAACTTCGTCAGTTCTATCCACANNAGCAGCCTGCGGCTAGCTTCCTAGTTTGCTCTTTGATTTTCATTGAGTATAAACTTCTTTTCACAAAAAGGATATGAAACCCTCTGGTCAAGAGTTTCCCCATCCTATCTTCTATTCTTTATTTTGCTTCTACACGGACACCTTGGGTATCAACTCTCAAGTCATGCAGTTTTCCTTTGAAAGGTTGCTTTTCCAATTCTGCCTTAATCCTTGGCATCTTGTCATGAGAAGCCAGAACCATAACTGTCGGCCCAGCACCAGAAAGGTAGGTTGCATAGGCCCCATTTTCTTTGGTCACTTGCTTAATCATCGCAAATTCTCTTACCAAGTCCTGACGATAGCGCTCATGGAAGAGGTCTCCCTCGATTGCTTGCCCAGCGGTCACCATGTCTCCTGCCAACAAGGCAGCAACCGCTACATTGGCGATAGAACTTGCAGCAACAGCTTCCTTATAAGACAATTTTTTAGGCAAGACACTACGGCTGTCGCGAGTACGTAATTCATAGTTTGGAATGTAAGCTAGAAAATCACACTCTGGAAAGTCTGCTACGATAGCAGAGACTTGCCCTTCAACAGAACTTGCAATAACGAGATTACCATAAATGGCTGGAGCCACATTATCAGGGTGTCCTTCAATCTTGGTCGCTAACTGCAATTTTTCATGATCAGACAAGTCGAGTTGCCCCAATTGGTTGGCTAGTTCAATCCCAGCCACAATAACTGAGCTGGAAGAACCCAAACCACGCGCCAAGGGAACATCACTGGTCATTTTCAAGCGTCTAGGTTTCAAATCTGGTACAATTTGCAAAGCGATTTTGAGCAAGAGATTACGCTCATCATGTGGAATCCATTTGCCAATCTGGTGTTCAATCAACCACTCATCTCCTTCTTCGCAGACCTCAATTTGAAGATACTTGGTTACAGCTACACCGACCGAGTCAAAACCTGGCCCGATATTGGCACTGGTTGCAGGTACAATAATCTTCATCTTATTCTCCTAGCACCTTGAAGGTATTCAAGAGGTCGAATTCTGAAACCTTCTTCAATTCAGCTGAGACATTTTCAAGCTGGGCTTTATTAATCTTGTGTGTGATGATAACGACACGCGCCTTGTCACCCTCTTTGCCATCTTGAAGGATTTGCTTAAAGGAAATATCTTGAGCATTGAAGATTTCAGCCAACTTCAAGACCTGACCTTTTGAGTCTGGAGCCAAGATTGAGAAATAGTAGTTTGCTTTGACATCTTCAGGATTTGCCAAGACCAAGTCACGGCTATATTCGTTGAAGTCTTTGCCAATAGTACCATCATTCAAACGACGAACGATACGGACAATATCAGCTACAACACTTGTTGCAGTTGGTTTTTGACCCGCACCTGGTCCGTAGTACATAGACTCACCAATACCGATAGATTCTACAAAGACAGCGTTCATTACGCCATTCACACTAGCAAGTGGGTGCGCTTTAGGTAGGAAGGTTGGAGTCACTTCTGCAGCAATACCTGAAGAAGTTTCCTCAATAGAACCAACCAATTTCACTACGTAACCAAGCTCTTGAGCTACAGCTACGTCTTCTGGTGTGATATTGCGGATTCCCTTGTGGGCTACATCATCAAAGGCAATCTTCATGCCAAAGGCAAATTGGCTCAAAATAACCATCTTGTAGGCTGCATCAATCCCATCTACGTCATTCGTCGGATCGCTTTCTGCAAATCCTAGACGTTGTGCTTCCGCAAGAGCATCATCGTAAGACCAGCCTTCTTCCACCATCTTGGTCACCATGAAGTTGGAAGTTCCGTTGACTACTCCAAGCACGCGCGTAATTTTATCAGAAGCCAAGGAATTTGCTAAAGTACGAAGAATTGGAATCCCACCAGCAACTGCTGCTTCGTAGTAAAGTGCTACCTTGTTAGCTTGAGCGATTTCTAGCAATTCTGCGCCATGGACAGCCAAAAGGTCCTTGTTAGCAGTAACAACGTGTTTTCCAGCTTCCAAGGCACGAGTGATAAAGGTTTTAGCAGGTTCGATACGCCCCATCAATTCCACTACGATTGTAATGTCTTGATCTGATAAAATATCATCCACATTGGTTACAAAGTTAAAGTCATTCCCTGCTGCAAGTAAGCGATTCTTTTCATCTTCATCCTTGACCAATACCTTAGCAACTTCAATCTCTGAATGTGCTGATTGATTGATTTTTTCTCCATTTTCCTTTAGGAGGAAAGGCACACCACTTGCAACGGTACCAAATCCTAGTAAAGCAATTTTAACTGTCATCTTTATCTCCTCGAAATTTTCTAATATAGCCATTATAACAGAATTTTGTGAAAATTCCTATCATAGTAAATCACTATTTCAGTCTAGAAAAGAAAAAAACGAATCTGATGATTCGCTCTTCCTAAAATCTAGAAATAATTTTCCAGAAGTGATTATCCAATCTTTTGCAGATTGGTCACTGCATCGTGATTCATCAAGACTTGGCCATACTCCTGCAAGACTGAACGACTGATGTCACTATCGTCCGCAAACTCGCGCATACGGGCCAACAGCCAAGCTGGATATGGACTTGGATGATTTTCAATATCCACTAAAATGGTCAAATAATAGCGCTCATTCATCTTGTAGAGTTCAGAAGTTTCCATCTCAAAAGTCACTGTCTTAGCAAAAGCCACCAAGTCAGCCAACTTAGCAAAAGAAAGGATGTAGTAGATGTAAGGTTCTTTCTTACTCTCAGCTTCTTGTTCAGCCTGCTCCTGCTCTTCTTCCTTGGCTTCGACTTGCTCTAAAGATTGAATCGCTTCGATATCATCCTTAGTTTTGTCTGCGATGCTC
Organism: Streptococcus sp. 2100; assembly: GCF_013276335.1. Lineage (NCBI taxonomy): Bacteria > Bacillati > Bacillota > Bacilli > Lactobacillales > Streptococcaceae > Streptococcus > Streptococcus sp. 2100. The sequence continues at coordinate 23,310 of NZ_VMKV01000041.1, forward strand.
TTTTCTAAGGTTTTAATAAACTCATCTGGCGACATTTGAGCCAATTCTTCCATATCTGGTAAATCCGATAAATCTTCAAAATCTAGATTTTGGTCAATCTTTGATTTGGTTACAAAGACATCAACCTTATCAGGTTTTGGAGTCACACGGAAGCTCAACATACCTGTATCTAGAAAGCTATCAGGCATCTCTAACTCATCCAAGATAGCATAAAAAAACTCTTCTGTTTTTTCTTGAGGGACAAGAAAGTCAGCAATCTCCATGCCACGATCCATCAAATCCTCTAAAGACATCGTGATTTTCAAAGTTGTATCACTAATTTGTTTCATTTTCATTGCTAGTAACCTCATACTTTCAGTTCTATCTATTATACTAGATTTTTACGATTTTATCAAAAGAAGGCTCCTCTATACGGATAGATTTTCCCTAGGGTCTTTCTATAGGAGACTCCAAGAGAAAATTTCTGCAGACAGATAGAAAAAGCCTTCAAAATCAAACTTCTTGTTCGACTTTGAAGACCTAATACATCAGAAAGCTTATAGTTTAAAGGTTGCTACACCGAGGATAGAACGATTTAAGTTTCTAAGAATTTGAAGACTTTGTTCAAATTTCTTATAACGAGTCACTCCGTACTCTTCAACAAGAAGGACTGTATCTCTTTCCAAAAGAGATGATACATCCTGTAAATCTACAAAATGCATTCCTTTTAAAGCCTCTTGACTCTGTTTCAATTTATCTAGGATAGCTTTATTTGAGCTAACGATTGTTAATTCTTGTCCAGCATTTTTGTATGACAAGACATCTGCTAGGTTAGCAATTGTTGTAATCTCTGTTACAAAATCAATTTGATACTGAGAAAAATCACCTGCTCTATTGATTGTTGGATTAAAGAGATAAATCAATACATTCCCCATCACAACCAAAATCACACAAACTACTCCAATAACAGCTAAACGGAGAATCAAGTTTTTCACATTCAATCCAAGTGCTGTCTCACCATTTGCATTCAATTCTTTAGAGTTGATGGTTTCCAATTTTTCAATTTTTACATTTGCAAAAGTGTGTTTAAATTTCTCAATCAATCCATCAATTTTTCGCTCTAACAAATCATTAGCATCTTTACTTGATGTCAAAATTTTCACACCAACCCCTGCATCGTCAATCATATAGTAGACGGTCAATTTTTTCCACCAATAATCATTCGTTGAATTTTTCAAGGTTGTTTCTGTCGTGTCTAATTCACTGGCAATTTTTTTCAACTCACTGGGTTCTACATCATTGAAAAGATAAGCTCCATTCAAATTCCCATCAATCAATTTCCCATAAAAATCACTATAACCACCAATTTGATGATTCAAAATTGTTTTAGCTGAGTCTTCTGGAGGAGTGATTTTATAGCTAAGATAAGTTGAATAACTTGTTGTATCTTTGACAGTGTTTTTATTCCTAACTGCTTTAATTGTAAATGGTACAGCAATGAGAGCAAATAAAGCGATGAGAGCTAAAATATTTGCTTTTCGTTTTTTGTAAAGATTTGCAAATAAATCAGCTACTGAATAATGTTCAAACATGATTTTTTTCTCCTTTGTTTAGTAGATACTGGTTCTCTTTTGTAAGCATTTTTGCTACAAATATAATCACAAGAACAATTCCCCAGAATTGCATTGTAAATAAATTGAAGAAACTTTCTGAAAAGCTACTTCTAGGCATAAAGAATAGATTATTCAAGATGAGTAAAGACAAGGCAAATAGGATTGTTCTTGAACGATAGGCTACTTGCAGCATGGCTATAAATAGCATACCGAGTAAGAGACTAAGTAGAAAGACTCCTATCATACCATAGTCTGTATACAACTCCATGATATAACTACTTCCGATACCATGTCCTTTTAAATATTCCTTGTTCAAAACAAGATAGGACAAATTGTGGGCATAACTATTACTATCAATAGCTAGCTCCACACTATTGGTTGTATGTTCAAAGGCTTTTCCTCCGAAAATAGCCCCCAAGCTTCCCCTTGCAAAATAATCAAGGACAGGACCAAATGTAAAATTACGGAAATCTCGGTAAGGGAGGCTACTGTTAAATAGAAAACCTCGAGCCAGAACGCCAAAACTGGTTCCTTGTTTATAGATAAAGTCAAGCAAGATATCCCAGAAACCTGTATGGGAAACCTGGACATTATCCCGTACATAATTGAGCACTCCCATTGCTAACATGAGAATAGGAGAACCTACAAAAATCGCTAACTTTTCTTTAAACCCAATCCATTTTCCTTTTTCAGTTTGCTCTCGCATAAAGTAATAAACAAAAGCAAATAAAATACTTAAAATAAAGGGATTTCGTGTCCCAATTGCCAAATGAATAGTATTAGCTGCAATAAAGGAGACAAGCACTGCTGTTGCCTGCAATTTCTTTGGCTTGGTTGCCAAATACATACACATTGCATAGACCGTAAATGTTGATAAGATATAGGTAAAATAGGGCAGTTTACTTTCAAAGTTTGCATAGTAGGCATAGTAGGAAGTCTGCAAGCGATACAGGAGCCGTTCGAATAACCGAATGAAATAGAAAGGATAGGTTAGAAGAAAAACTCCTAGTGATACAAAGCGTAACCGCTTGATATAAACCTCTTTTAGAGAATTTCCTATATTTGCTACTTTTATTTTCTTCCTAGCTATGAAGTAACGAGCCAGAATGCCTCCTATGGTCAAGCCCAGAATCGAAACCATGACAACTATAAAGGCAAAACGATAGGCTATTGGATGATAGGTATCCAAAGCACCATCCCTAAAATAATCAATGGTCGGTCTTGATACCAGAAATACAAAAATGGTTAAATAGAAAATAAAATGGATTAAGTAATACTTGATGTTATTCCAGCAGGCAATTAAGCTACTAACCAGTAAGAACAATAAAGTAGAAAGCAAGCTAACATTGTTATTATTAAACAGATATACAATTCCACTTACTAGCGTCAAAGCATAGCTGACTATGGTCAAACTAAATAACAATCGTTTTCCATCAATCACTTGCTCACCCCCGTTCTAATGTAATTTTTTAGATTTTTCAATATTTTTTAGTAATAAGAATCGATATAAGGAAATATTTATGAATAGAGCCAAAGCACTAATTCTTCTCCCCTTACGGAAAATTGGATTCCTAGAAATAGCAAGGGCATGGCCTTTTAAAAAACGATGAATCTGAGAATAGGCTTCAAACTGTTTATACTGATCATCTAGCAACATCTTATCCAGAATAAAGAAGTTAGCATAGGCCAATCTGAAAAAAGCAACCTCTTTCAAGTCAGAATAGTTTTTCACAACTTCATTGTAAAACTTTTGGTAGATATCAATATAGGCTAAATCCTTCTCTGCATAGGGTTTAGTTGTAATACTATCCCCTCTATGGAAATAGTAATAATAGGGTTTGGTATTAACAACGTACTTTTTAGCCAACTTGATTAAATCAAAATGATAATAAGCATCTTCATAAATCAATCCCTTTGGAAAGGATAGGGCAGTTGCAATCTCTCTCTTGATTAGCTTATTGCAGATTGTTCCAGGTATTTTTTCACCTATGAGGTATTCCCTCAGAAATGTTTGGGAATCACAGACAAAATAATCATCCTGATTGGCTGACTGTGGACTTTCATCATTAGCATAGACATTCATGACACCACAGCTTGAAACATCCGCATCTTCTTGAATTAATTGCTCATATAAGCTCTGAATCATTTCTGGATGGATATAATCATCTGAGTCAATAAAAATCAGATAATCTCCGTGAGCCTGCTTCATTCCATCATTTCGTGCTTGTGACAAACCTTCATTCTTTTTATGAAGCACTGACACCCTATCATCTAGTTCAGCGATTGAATCACACAAGCGACCACTTTCATCCGTTGCTCCATCATCAACAAGAATGATTTCCAGATTTTGATAAGTCTGCTTCTGAATGGAAGCTATCGATTTTTCTAGGTACTGCGCCACATTATAGACTGGCACAATGACACTAATTAATGCAGTTTCCATGCTACTCCTCTAATAGTTTTTCTACTTGTTCGATTTGTTTGGCAATTGTAAATTGTTGAATGAATTGGCTAGCCTCATTGACATCGAAGTTTGAGGTAGAGGTCATGTAGTTCGTAATTGCCTTAGCTGCCTCTTGATTGCTCTCAATGATTTGTCCAAATCGTCCTTCTTGGGATAATTCCTCAGCCCCTCCGACATCCGTAGAGACAAAAGGGATTCCAAGGCTCAAGGATTCCACATAAACACCAGGAAAACCTTCTTGTTTAGACATAGACAAGAGGATCTTCATCTGAGACAAATACTGGTATGGATTTTTTTGATAACCAAGGAAATGCACATAGTCTTCAAGCTCATACTCTTTAACTCGTTTTTTCAGTTCCTCTTCCATATCACCAGCCCCGATAAAATAGAGATGATAGTTTTTCCCCTCTTGGTGCAATAACCGTATCACTTCCACCACACGGTCAGAACCCTTATTTTCCTCAATCCGTCCGATGGTACAGATACTTTGAGGAGCAATCTCGATATCGATCTTCTCTTGAGATTTTTCTAAAATAGTCTTAAAATCATATCCATTGTAGACTGTCTGTAATTTAGAAGCATAATCTGGATAGACTTCCTTGATAGAATTGCTGGTCTTTTTTGAAATTCCTACAATGGTATTCGCAGCATCCAACTGGCGTCTATGTGATTCTCTTTTGGAGCTATCCTTAAGAAATTCTTCGATACTTCCATGAATCCAAGAGATTTTCTTGACTTCTTTTCTTTTAGAGAACAACAGTGGTGGATTCATAATGGTAAAGGAAACTTCAACATCATAGTCATCTTTTACAAGCAAGCGACGAGTCAGCCTTGGAAAATAAATTCTCATTCTCCACAAAAAAGCTCGTAACCATCTAGCTTGGCGATAATCTTGAAGAGATTTTAAAATGCCTACATGCTTGGGAACAGATTCGTATCCCTTGTCAAAGTGCTCCATTTCAAGAATATCAATATCATACTTTTCTGGATCCAGATTTGAAACAATGGTAGACAGAATCTTTTCTGCACCGCCTCCGAGAGAAAAAGACCACATAAAAAATAAGATTTTTTTCTTAGCCACCATATTCTCCCTTGTATTCTGTATAAGACTTATCCATATCAGCGATGACAGCATCATGATGCGGTAGCTGCTTGTCTGCTGGCGGAGGCGTCATATAATCTCCAAAAGCAGTGCTGAGATAAGCATCATAGCCAACTGGAATAGGCATCTCTGTTCCTTCAAATGGCAAGAAAAGATTATCTTCAAAAGATTCGATTAGGTACTTGTTTCTCATGTAGCCAGGACCTGAGCATAGTTCCGTGATTCCATCGCTCTCAGCCAAATCATACTTAGTCATTTCTTTCTCAGCTTTTTTCCAGATGCGATAACGGAGAGATTTTGGAGTCAAACCCAGTAAAATGCGACTTCCCCATTTCATGAGAGCACCATGCTTTTCTGGAATAGTTTGCGCACAAAAGAGTGAATAAATCAAGGCCCAACGAACCTGTTTTTTCCGCTCAGCTGGATCTTTCGGATAATAATCCAAAGGCAAAACATCCAAGGCCAGACCATGTGGCAAATCCAAATCCTGCTGATAAGGCTTGATACAGGTGGTTTCCTTGTCACGAATGGTAATAAAAAGATTACGATCAACAAAATCCTTGTAACTCTTTGACAAGAAATAACGTTCATCTGCATAACGAGGCCATAATTCTGCTAATTTCTCATAATCTTTACGAGGCATAAAAAAGTCTAGGTCGTCGTCCCAAGGAATAAATCCCTTGTTTCGAAGGGTACCAATAGCGCCTCCGCCACAGAGATAACAGAGCAAATCATGTTCTTTACAAAAGGCCACAAAATATTCAGCCATCTCCAGACTACGAGCCTGAATTGCTTTTAAATCAGTCATATTGTTCATTATTCTTTCTATCGTATCGTTTCATTATACCACAAACAAGGGGTGAAAATCTATTGCAGACTGTAAAAAATCAAAGCCTGACTGCTATCCAAATAGCTATCAAACTTTGATTTTTCTGTCTTATACTCTTCGAAAATCTCTTCAAACCACGTCAGCTTCACCTTGCCGTAGGTATNNCAACCTCAAAACTGTGTTTTTAGCAGCCTGCGGCTAGCTTCCTAGTTTGCACTTTAATTTTCATTGAGTATTATCTTATCTCAAGCCCATTTGAGCGAGCTTGGTTTGATATTTGTTTTGATCAACCAGCAAGCCCAAGCCTCCATAAACATCATAGGCATCTACCCAGTCACCCAGTTCTGGAATCGTCAATTTTTCAATACCATTTTTTGCTCCATCCAAAACAGATAAACCGTTTGTTAGGAGGAAAGTATAGGGTACGTTGGTTGAGGTCATAGCAAAAACCTTTCCAAGAGCTTCAGAACCAGTGAAAAGTTTAGTGGGATCTTTAATTTGCTCTAAAATTGCTGTTAAAACTTGTTGCTGTCTTTTTGTACGGCCGTAATCCGCCTCATCATCATCACGGAAACGAGCATAATTGAGCAGGGTCGAGCCATTCATCTGCTGTTTTCCGACTTTAATGGTTTGGGTTGGAGACTCAGTCTCGGTAGCATATAAATCATCTCCGACTGTAGCTTCTGTTAGGGGACGCCCATTCAATGTTGAAAATTGAGCATCAATCGTCACCCCATCAGGGAAAAGCGTGTCAATCGCTGTGGCAAAGGCCTGGAAATCAACCAAGGCGTAGTACTTAATGTCCAAGTCAAAATTATCTTTCAAGACTTGGCGAACCATTTCTGCCCCTTTTTGCCCCTCTTGTTCTCCTAACTCGTAGGCTACGTTTAACTTGTTATCTGTCTGTTTTCTACCATTAATCACTTGACTATAACCATCTATATAGACCAAATTATCACGCATGAAACTGACTAGCTTCATTTTCTTATCTGAGCCCCCGACATTTAATACCATAATAGAGTCAGTTCGTGTCTCAACACTATTTTGACCGATTCGACCGTCTGTCCCCATGATCAAAATATTAACTCCATCTCTAGTGTCCTGACCATTAAAGACTTGAACCTGTGCTGCCTTAGCATCAGCAGTTTTCTTTGCGCTAGCATCTTGGTAACCACGCAAAAACATGAATACCATGGCCAAAGCCACACAGACCAAAAGTGAAAAAATCACCATAAAAATTCGTTTAAGACGGAGCTTCCGTCTTTTCTTTTTTGGAGGGAAAGAGAGTGCTTGTGATTTGGATTGTGAGCGACTCCGGTTCGCATAGCTTGGTAAGTCAACCTGCTCTTCTCTTTCTTGTTCCAAGCTAGAGCTACTATTTCCCCTAGCAAGAGTTAGCTTTTCTTGCAAATAGGCAAACTCATTTTTTTCTCTCTCATTGAGATAATGAATATTTTTTAGCAAATAATCATAACGCAACTGCTCATGATGACTTAAGGGATTTTCTTTACTCATCTTCTCTCCTTTCCATGGTCTGATATTGGATAAATAGGATAGGCACCCAGAATTTTATACTGGATTCCAATCGCTTCTAATTCTTTTTGGGCAAAGTGGACCAAGTCCTTATCGGTATAATCCACATCGATAATGAAAAAGTATTCACCCAGTGCTGTCTTGAGTGGACGACTTTCAATTTTTGTCAAGTCAATTCCTCGCCAAGCAAAGGTCGACAGGGCCTTATAAAGTGCACCTGGAAGGTTGTCAGGTAATGTCAAGGCCAAACTCATCTTTTCAGTTTGTGCTTGCAAGGGAATAGAAGGCTTTTCAGCTCCTAGAACCCAGAAACGTGTGAAATTGGCTTCCATTTCCTGAATATCCTCGGCAATCAGTTCCAATCCATATTCTTCAGCAGAACTTCTAGGTGCAACTGCTGCAAAGGGCTGGTCTGGATGTTCGGAAATAAAACGGGCCGCATAAGCTGTACTAGCTGTTACCTCGATTTGAGCCTCTGGATATTGTTCATCGATGAATTTCTTTCCTTGAGCCAAGGCCTGTGGATGTGAAAAAATCTTTTCAATCTTAGTATGGCCTGGAACCACCATCAACTGCTGATGAATAGGCTGAACGATTTCTGCTACTGCTTGGATGTGAGCCTGATGAAAAAGATAGTCCAAGGTTTCATGAACACTACCCTCAATAGAGTTTTCAACTGGCACCACAGAATAGTCCACTAATCCTTGCTCATAAGCCTTGATGACATCTGTAATGTTGGCAAAAGCCTGCAATTCCTCATTAGGAAAAGCTGTCTGCACAACATGGTGTGAAAATGATCCCTTGGGACCTAGATAAGCAATTTTCATCTTAGTTCCTCTATAATTTCCTCCGGACTTAGCTTGGTCACATCCAAAATCCGACTAGCCACTTCCTCATACCAAACCTGTCTTTCTTGGAAAATAGCTGCAAGTTCTTCCTTGCTATTATTTAGAAAAAGCGGGCGCTGATTATCCTTATCAGCTGCGATACGTTGGTAGAGGGTTTCAAAATCTGCTTTCAGGTAGATGTTATCTGTATTAGTCTTGAGTAAGTCACGATTTCTCTGAGAAATAACCACTCCTCCTCCAGTTGACACGACTTGGTCTGTTTGTAGTAAATTAGCTAGGACTTCTGACTCTACCTGACGAAAGGCCGCTTCGCCCTTTTCCGCGAAAAATTCCGCAATGGACATACCTAAACGCTTCTCTATCAGAGCATCCATATCAAGGTAGTCTGGGTCTAAACCTCTTGCAATAGTCGATTTGCCAGCACCCATAAAGCCTAGTAACACCTTAGCCATGAGTCAAGTTCTCCAAATCATCAAAGAAGCTAGGATAGCTGGTATTGATGGCTTCTGCCCGATCAAGTTCCACTTCTCCATCTGCAACCAAGAGAGCTGCGATGGCTGTCATCATGCCAATTCGGTGGTCTCCAAACGTATTGACTCTAGCACCGTAAAGAGCGGATTTTCCTTTGATAATCATTCCATCTGCTGTAGGTGTGATATCTGCTCCCATACTATTCAGGGCGTCTGCCACCACCTGAATGCGGTCTGTTTCCTTGACCTTAAGTTCCTCAGCATCCTTGATAACTGTTACACCTTGGGCTTGGGTCGCAAGTAGAGCGATAATGGGCAATTCATCAATCAAACGTGGAATCAAGGCACCGCCAATCTCTGTTCCTTTCAAGTCTGAAGACTCAACAGTCAAGGTAGCAGATTTAGCGACTGGGTCAATTTCAGTCATTTCCAATTTTCCACCCATGGCGCGAATGACATCAATAATACCGGTGCGCGTTTCGTTGATACCCACATTCTGCAGCACTAGACGAGAGTTTGGAACAATCAAACCTGCGACTAACCAAAAGGCTGCACTGGAAATATCTCCTGGTACGACCACCTTCTGTCCTGTCAATTTTTGTGGCCCTTGGACTGTGATTTTCTTGCCCTCCACACTTAAATGGCCACCAAATTGTTGCAACATATCTTCAGTATGATTACGGGTGCACTCTTTTTCGATAATCACTGACTCCCCCTGAGCCTGCAAGGCCGCAAAGATCAAGGCTGACTTGACTTGGGCAGAGGCAATTGGCAACTCATACTGAATAGGTCTTAGGGTTTTCGTCCCTTTTAAGTGAAGAGGAGGCAGGTCTCGCTCAGTTTGTCCCGAAATGCTAACGCCCATTTTTTTCAGAGGAATCGTCACACGATCCATAGGACGTTTGGAAAGACTGTCGTCTCCAAACATTTCTACTTCAAAATCTGCACCTGCAAGGACACCTGAAATCAGGCGAATCGAGGTACCAGAATTTCCCATATCAAGGGCATTTTGCGGAGCTTTTAAGCCTTCCATACCCACACCTTGAATGGTAATAACCCCATCTTTGTCCTCAATTTCAACACCAAGGTCACGAAAAACCTGCATGGTCGAAAGAACGTCTTCACCTCGCAGAATATCATAAACCTTGGTCTCACCCTCAGCCAAACTTCCAAAGATAATGGAACGGTGGCTGATAGACTTGTCACCTGGAACGCGGATACTGCCATGTAAGTGGCGAATGTTTGTTTTTAGTTTCATACTGGACCTCATACTTGCAATACTTTTACCTATTTTATCATAAAAAGCCAGAAATTCCTTAAAAATTCTGACTTTAGGATAGTTCTTTTCTTATTTTAGCAATTCTGAAACTGGTTCGAAAACAATTTTTTCAATGTCAGAAAGGTAAATGGCCAATTGTTGTTGCTTGGTAAAGAATTCTGACAAGAGGCTGTTCCCTTGAATCTGTTTACCAAAGCCTTCCATTTTCGCTTGGAAGGATGCGTCTGGCATTTGCCCTGTCTGGGCTAGTCTTTGAATTTCTTCTTGGAAGGCAACATATTCTGTAAAGATTTTACTTGCCTCAGCATCTGCTGCAATCGCATCTTTAGCTGCTTTAACAGCCTTGTATTCTGGTAATTCGCGTAGACCGCGACTGAGTTCGTTTGCACTATCGTAAATATTTGACATGATTTTCTCCTTATTCATTTCTTTTTAAATTACTAGTCACTCTGTGGTCTTTATTATTGTGCAATCACTTTTATATGACCTCTTGAATGTCCATTGCTTAATTCCTTATCTGGTATATACTCTATCTTCAAAGTTCCTAAATTAGAATCTGTTTTTATTTCATTTGACATAAGATTATCAAAATAGTTCTCTATCTCATCATCAGATAAGGATGATTCAATCGATTTAACAATATCATGAAATACTTCTTTCATTCCTGCAACACCAGATTCACTATTTTCATTTGTCTGATTTATTGTTACATTGATTTTATCAGTATCATTTGCATGTAAAAGCTCCAAGTAGTATCCGTAGCTTGATGCGAAATATTTACTTTTATATTTTATTTTTATATTTCCTTTTTTGATATTTTCTAATGGGCTATTAGAATTTTGATTATAGCTATTGATAAACTCATTAATAATTCTATCGTCTACATACTTTGAATTGGTTTTCTCTTAACTTATTTCCTTGTTGGATGGTTCATTTTTTGTCTCAACACTGGCTTCTGAAGTAGTTTTCACATCTTTTTTAACAGCGTAAGCTCTAAGTAAGATAAAAGAAATAAAGATAACACCAAATATGAATTTAAGCTCTATTTTAGGCATAATTTTCTCCTTATTTGACAACGACTGTGTAGTCGGTATTTTCTGTTATGAGGTGCTCGGCTCTTTCCAAGTCTTGAGCGTTTTTAAATGAAATTTGTAGGATCCCGTGAATATCCTCACGGTTTTCCTCGTTGATGTGGATGTTAACCAAGGAAGTTCCTCGCAGCAATTCCAAAATCCGCAGGATGACATCTTCTTCATCGGGAACGTCGACATAGAGGTCATAAGAGCTATCCACTCCACCACGCTTATGGATTTCCATAGCCTGACGTTGCTCACGCGCTTGGTTGAAAAAGTTCCAGATTTGGTTTTCATCTCCCTTGCTGATAGCCTGACCAACCTCATCCAAACGTTCCTTAAAATCCTCAATTCTCTCTAGGATTGTCTCACGATTGGACAAGAGAATGGAGGTCCACATTCCCGGCTCGCTTTCCGCAATCCGAGTCATATCTCGAAAACCACCTGCCGCAAAGCGCCTTGCCATCTCATGTTCTTGAGCATAAACCGCGGTCTGTTCCATGAGACTAGAAGCCAGAATATGAGGAAAATGGCTAATCTGAGAAGTGACACGGTCATGCTCCTTGGCATCAATCTCGATAAAGCGCGCATGAAGACCTGAAAGCAGATCCTTCATTTCCTCAAGCGTATCCTGACCTGTCAGACTCGAAGGCGTGAAGATATAATAGGCATTTTCAAAAAGATTGACATCCGCAGAAGCAGCCCCTGTCTTGTGACTACCAGCCATAGGATGGGCTCCGACAAAGCGAACAGGTTTGCCAGCCAAATATTGCTCCGCCGCATCCACAATGGCTGACTTGGTCGAACCAGCATCTGAAATAATAACGCCTTCTTTCAAGTCCAAGTTGGCCAACTCCTTAATAAAGGAAATGGTTTGCTTTATTGGCAAGCTGAGAATGATGATATCTGCCAAAGGAGCAAAACTGGCAAAATCATCCGTTGCACGGTCAATCATGCCTTCTTTCAAGGCGATATCTCTCGAAGCTTGACTGCGATTATAACCTAAAATTTCATAATCTGGATGATTGCGTTTGATACCAAGGGCCATAGAGGCACCAATCAAACCAAGACCTGCGATATAGATTGTTTTTGCCATAGGAACTCCTTAATAGTTCTTTGTATAGTCTCGGTGTTTGGTCACCGCTTCTTTTAGTTCCTCAAGATTATCTGATGAGAATTTTTCGAGGATTTCTTGTGCCAAAACCGTTGCCACAACAGCTTCCATAACCACTCCTGCAGCTGGAAGGGCGGTCGGATCACTTCTTTCCACAGTTGCCTTATAAGGTTCGTGGGTTTCGATATCCACACTCATAAGAGGTTTATAAAGAGTAGGAATGGGTTTCATGACGCCACGAACAACGATGGGTTGCCCATTGGTCATACCACCTTCAAAGCCACCTAGATTATTGGTGCGGCGAGTATAACCATCTTCTTTAGACCAGAGAATTTCATCCATGACCTGGCTACCTTTACGGTAACCAGCTTCAAAGCCAAGACCAAATTCCACCCCTTTAAAGGCATTGATAGAGACAACTGCTTGGGCAAGTCTGGCATCTAATTTTCTGTCCCATTGGACATAGGAACCAAGACCAACTGGAACACCTCCAACGACTGTCTCCACAACCCCACCGATGGTATCACCGTCACGTTTGATTTGGTCAATATAATCCTTGATTTCCTGTTCTCTTTCTTGGTTGACAATAGAAACTTCAGACTGGGCAGCTCTTTCCTTAATCTCAGCAACTGTGAGATTCTCAGGAACATTGATTTCCTTGCCACCAAAGACAACGACATGGTTGGCAATCTCCATATCCAGCTCAGCCAAGAGGCGTTTAGCTACTGCCCCAACTGCCACCCGCATGGTGGTTTCACGAGCTGATGAACGTTCTAAAGAATTTCGCAAATCATCAAAGCGGTACTTGATACCCCCAACTAAGTCGGCATGACCTGGGCGAGGATGGGTGATTTTTCGTTTACTTTTAAGGCGATCTTCAATGTCTTCCGCAGACATAATATCCAGCCATTTTTGGTGGTCCTTATTGACGACATCCATGGTAATAGGAGCCCCTGTCGTCTTCCCATGGCGAACACCCGAAGTAAAGACAACTTGGTCGCTCTCAATCTTCATACGACCACCACGACCATAGCCACCCTGACGGCGTTTAAGGTCCCCATTGATATCCTTAGCTATCAAAGGAAGTCCAGCTGGAATTCCTTCAATGATAGCTGTCAGACGGGGCCCGTGTGATTCTCCTGCAGTTAAATATCTCATACACTCTCCTTATTTTACCAAGTAGTCTTTCATCTCTTCCAGAGAAACTGGGTGAATGGTCGCTGAACCAAGCTCTGGCACCAAGACCAATTTCAAGATGTTGCCACGCGCTTTCTTGTCATGAGTCAAAGCCTGATAAAGCTTGTCAACATCCCAGTTTTCATAGTCAACAGGCAAGCCAAATTTCTGACACATAGCTGTAATGGACTGAGTTATTCCTTCTGGCATAAGGCCTTTTTCCTCAGCCACCTTGGAAATCTGCACCATTCCCATGGCAACAGCTTCACCATGCATGACTTTCCCATACCCAGCCGTCGCTTCAATGGCATGACCAATGGTGTGGCCAAAATTGAGGTAAAGGCGAACACCATTGTCCAACTCATCCTCAACTACCATCTTGCGCTTGACCTGACAAGAATGTTCAATCAAGGTCTCTGCATGTTCCAGAATGCTCTCAACAGAACCATCCAGCTCCGTCAAAAGAGCCCACAGTTCTGGATCCTCAATCAAGCCATACTTGATGACCTCCCCCATCCCTTCAATCAACTCTCTTTTTCCAAGCGTTTCAAGGACAAGCGGGTCAATCAGAACCCCATCTGGTTGGGCAAAGGTACCCACCATATTCTTAGCAAATGGAGTGTTAACGCCTGTCTTTCCACCGATAGACGAATCCACCTGGGCAGTTAAACTGGTCGGAATCTGAACAAAGTGAATACCCCGCATATAGGTAGAGGCTACAAAACCAGCCAGGTCCCCAACGACACCACCGCCGAGAGCCACGATTCCATCGCTACGAGTCAACCCCTGCTTAACTAGAAATTCATATACTTTCTGAACAGTAGTTAAATTCTTTCTTTCTTCCCCTTCTAAAAAGTCAAAAACAGCTACCTGAAAACCAGCATCTTCTAGGCTGAGTTTGACCTTCTCAGCATAAAGAGAAGCTACATGGTTGTCTGTTACGATGAGCACTTTTTGTGGTTGCCATAGTTCTCGCAACCATTGACCAGCCTGAGCCAGACAACCTTTTTCAATCTGAATATCATAAGGATGATGAGGAATATCGATTCTGATTTTCATAGGAGAGTCTCCCTTTCTTTATTGGTATTTTTCTGTTAAAGACTGCCAAATCTCTTCTGTCGGCATTTCCTTGCCTGTCCACAGTTGAAAAGCTTCTGCAGCTTGATAGAGCAACATTCCCAGACCATTGACTGCTGGATTGCCCTGACTTCTAGCCCATTTCAAAAATGGCGTTTCAAAGGGTTGGTAAATGATATCTGCGACCAAGAGAGTCTCTGTCAGATTGATGTTTTCTGGAACTGGGGATGATTGACCATCCATGCCCACACTAGTCGCATTGACCAGTAAGCCCGAATCGGCAATCCTTGCTTGCAGTTCCGAAACATCTTCTAAAGCATACAAGTCCACTTTAAAGCCTGTCTGCTCCTGTAACTTGTCTAGGTGAGGTCTTGTTTTTTCCATAGAAACGGAACGAACAAAGACCGAAATCTGACTGACACCATCCAAAATGGCTTGCGCTATAATGGACTTGGCCGCACCACCTGCACCCAGCAGGGTCATCTTCTTACCTGTAATTGTAAAAGAAGGCAAACTCTTAAAGAATCCCTTGCCATCTGTATTATATCCAATCAAATTCCCATTCTCATTGACAACCGTATTGACCGCACCAATCAAGCGCACCTCATCGCTCAGCCCGTCCAAATAAGGAATCACCTGCTCCTTATAGGGCATGGACAGATTGATGCCAAACATCTGGTAGCGACAAATATTGGCTACTGTTTCTGCCAAATCACCCGCTTCAATCTCCCAAGCAACATAAACACCATTGGTAGCTGTCGCCTCAAAGGCCCTATTGTGGATGAAGGGAGAAATAGAATGTTTAATAGGATTGGCAACAACTGCAGCTAAACGTGTATAGCCATCAAGCTTCATCCAAAATCTCCCTGATTTTTTTCATGCTAGCTAGAGAAATCTGACCAGGGGCACTAGCCTCATCCAGACTGGCAAAAGACCAACTCGAACCAGTCACATCCGCAGTGATACGAGAAACCTTGCCCACCTTACCCATAGAAATAGTTACATATTCCTGCTCAGGATTGAGAGTTTTAAAGCCCCGTGTATAGTTCATCAAGTCTAGCACATCCTGCTCCGTATGAGCCATCACCGCAACCTTGACAAGTTTTGGATTTAGGCTCGTCAACTCTGACAAGATTTCCATCATATTTTCAGGTGTTTCTTGGAAATTGTGGTAACTCAAAACGAGATTTGGGAAGTCCAGCATTTCCTCAAAAACATCCTTGTAGCTATAGTACTCAAAATCAATATAGTCTGGTTGATAGAGTTGCACCACTTCCTTGATTAAATGGATATATTCTTCTGAAGAAAGGTCAATTTCTCCCCCTTCAGAGCGAGTTCGTAGCGTGAAAACCAACTCACGACCTGCGAATTTTTCAAAAATAGCTGGAGCCACCTGCAAAATCGCTTCTTTAGGCAGATAGTCGGCACGCCATTCAATGATGTCGGCATCCAGGTACCTCGTGGCATCCAGAGCCTGGGCCTCCTCTAAACTTCTTGGCATTACTGAAACGATTAATTTCATTTACTAACCTTCATACTAATCACCTTGAGGTAATTACTACTTTCATCTTTTTTATTATAGGCGAAGTCTGCTGGAAGACCGTATTTATTTAAAATCTGGTAACTTCTTCCTGCAAAGCCTTTATCAATTTGTTCTGTAAATTTCTGACGGGAAACATTGGCAGCATTGGTACTGGCAATGATAATCCCTCCAGGATTTAAAATCTCAAGACTCTGGGAAATCAACTTGTGATAATCCTTGGCCACAGAGAAGGTTTGTTTTTTGTTCCGAGCAAAGCTAGGCGGATCTAGGACAATCACATCGTAGGTCAAGCCTTTTCGTTTGGCATACTTGAAATATTCAAAGACATCCATGACCACAAAACGATGGTCGTCTGTGCTGATTCCATTTGCCTGAAAATGCGCTTGAGACAATTCTCGTGAACGTTTGGCTAAATCAACCGAAGTTGTCTGGTTTGCTCCTCCCATGGCCGCAGCTACTGAAAAAGCTGCTGTATAAGAAAACATATTGAGCAAGGATTTACCCATAGCCAATCCATCCACCAAGCTACCACGAACCTCGTGCTGGTCTAGGAAAATCCCTGTCATCAAGCCATCATTCATAAAGACTTGATACAAGACACCATTTTCCAAAACAGTGAAAAAGTCAGGTGCTTCTTGACCATAAACATGGGTAGATTCATAGTCCAAACCCTTAAAGCGGATCTTCTCATAGGCCCCTAAAACCTCAGGAAAAACCTGTCTAAAGGCTTCTGAGATGGTCTGACGAATCTGATAAACATAAGAGTTATACCAAGAAAAGACAGCATAGTCGCCATAAAGGTCCACTGTCAGACCCCCAAAGCCATCTCCCTCTTGGTTGAAGAGACGAAAGGCAGTTGTCAAATCATCTTGATAGTAGGCGCTTCTCTTTTCTTTGGCTTGTCTAAACAGCATTTCAAAGAAAGCTTGATTGAAGGCCACCTTGTCCTTACTAACAAACCAGCCCAAGCCCTTGTTTTGCTGAGAAAGGTAGGCAGTCCCAAGAAAGGTTCCTTCTTGACCCTGCACTTCTACTTCCTGATCCTTAAGATTGACATTCTCAAGATCACTGGCTTCTAGTAAAACTAGCCCCTTAGCAAGCTTCTTTTCAACCCTTTTGCTAACTCTTATTCTATTCATAACTACCATTATATCAAACTTTTAGCCAATTCTCAAAAAAGAAACTACCCTTGCTTTTTTACTCTTCTTTTAAAAAATGGTATACTAATACTAATAAAAATTTAGGAAGTAAATGTGTGAGAATTAATTTTAACAAAATCCAAAAAGCCATGGGTACCAGACTGGGTTTTGTCCTAACCCTTTTAATCCTCTATTGGCTCAAAACCTTATTAGCCTATGCCGTTGACTTTAATTTAGATATTCAAGTGGGCAAGTTGCAGGGAAATTACCTTGCCTTTATCGCCTTTTTCAATCCCCTTCCCTTGGGATTACTCCTGCTAGCTCTAGCCCTCTATGCTCGGTCAACCAAAATCTTTTATGGTCTGAGTATAGCTATTTATAGCCTGTTATTCATTTGGCTTTATTCCAACGTCTTTTACTATCGAGAATTTAGTGACTTTATCACGGCTAATACCATGAAGGTGGTCAGCAAGGTGTCTGTTGGTACTGCAGAATTAGAGTTACTGCGCTTTTGGGATTTCATCTATTTTATGGATTTCCCACTGCTGGCTTTCCTTTTCTATAAAAAATTCATCCAGCTGGATAGGAGACCTTTCAAATTCCGCTCCAGTGTTGCCATCACTGCTCTCTCTGCCCTGCTCTTTTCAGCTAACCTTTTCTTGGCTGAAATTGAGCGTCCCGATCTCCTATCGCGAGGATTTTCGAATTATTATGTTGTTCGCGCCCTTAGTTTACCCGCCTTTTTAGGCTATAGTGCCAACCAATCATACAGTGCCAACAAGGAACGTGCCAAGGCCTCTGAGACCGACCTGCAACCTATTACAGATTATATTCAAGAACATTCGGCTAAACCTAATCCAGACTATTTCGGCTTAGCCAAAGGGAAAAATGTGATTTATCTCCACTTGGAGAGTTTCCAACAGTTCCTGCTGGACTATAAACTCAACATAGATGGAACTGAGCATGAAGTCACTCCCTTCCTCAACTCCCTCTACCATTCGCAATCAACCCTAGCCTTTTCGAATATCTTTAACCAAGTCAAGGCTGGTAAGACCTCAGATGCAGAAACCATGCTGGAGACTGGTTTGTTTGGACTTGACCAAGGTTCCTTTATGGTCAACTATGGAGGTACCAATACCCAGCAAGCTGCGCCTTTTATCCTATCAAAAAATGGCTACCAATCCAGTGCTGTCTTTCACGGCAATATTGGGACCTTCTGGAACCGAAATACGACCTACAAACAATGGGGCTATCAATACTTCTTTGATGCATCCTACTTCACCAAGCAAGACAGTAGCAATTCTTTCCAATATGGTTTAAATGATAAAATCATGATGAAAGATTCTATTCAGTATCTGGAGCATTTGCAGCAGCCTTTTTATGCCAAGTATATCACGGTGTCCAATCACTATCCCTATGCTAGCAATCTGACTGGCGATGAGCTTGGTTTCCCACTGGCTAAAACCAAAGATGAAACAATCAATGGCTACTTCCAAACAGCCAACTATCTGGACAGTGCCATTAAAGCCTTCTTTGACTATCTCAAAGAAAGTGGCCTCTATGAAAAATCCATCATCGTCATTTACGGAGACCATTATGGTATTTCCAACTCCCGCAATCCTGACCTGGCACCCTTGATTAGCAAGACTTCTGAGAACTGGTCGAATTACGACAATGCCATGTTGCAACGAGTGCCTTTTATGGTGGTCATGCCTGGCTATGAAAAAGGACAAATCATCAATACCTACGGTGGACAAATCGATATCTTACCGACTCTCGAACACCTCCTTGGTATTGAGTCCAGTTCCTTCCTTCAAGTTGGGCAAGACCTTCTGTCTCCAGACCATCAAGAAATCGTTGCCTTTCGAACTGCCAATTCCTTCGTCACACCCAAATATACCAGCTACGACGGACGAACCTACTACACTGAAAGTGGTCTTGAAATCAGCAATCTTGATGAACAAACTCAGACTGAACTAGAAATTGTTCGTCAAGCAGCTAGTCAACAGCTGAAAATCAGCGACCAGATTCAAACTGGCGATTTGATCCGTTTCTACCAAGCAGATCATCTTGGAAAAGTTGATACAGAAAGTATTTCTTACCTCAATTCCTTGCCCATTCTGCAAAAGATTGAGCAAGAAAAAGGAAGTCAGTCAACCAGCCTCTTTAGCCAACGACAAGGCAAAACTAGTACTGACCTTTTCAAGGCACCAAGTTACCAAGAACTCCACCCAGAGTCGGCTGAAACCGAATCAAAATCACAATAAAAAATGCTCTTCCGTCTTGGAGGAGCATTTCTTTTTATCAACAAAAATCAAAGAGCAAACTAGGAAGCGATCTGCAGGCTGCTCAAAGCA
>NZ_VMKV01000041.1:42933-86092 GCF_013276335.1 Streptococcus sp. 2100
GTCAGTAACCATATCTACGGCAAGGCAAAGCTGACGTGGTTTGAAGAGATTTTCGAAGAGTATTAACTTTGAGATTGTAGCTGGAGAGGCTGTACCTGCAATATGTGTCTGTCAAGTTTAGTGACGTAGATAGTAGAATAAAGATGAGAAGGCATAGAGAGAAGATAAATCAGCCTCAGCAGGTATCTGGAAAATTTGATTCTATAGAGAAGACTTTTGTTACAAACTCAATATACTATCAATAAATAATATCATAGAAGCAACAATAATTAAAATTTCACCTATTTGCATCATTCTATTTCGAACTTTAAATATATGTTCTATCAAAAATACTTGGATCACACACATTATAGGAATGAAAGTTTTTGAAATTGAAAAATATCCCAATAAATAAACTATAAACAACAAAAATAGAACTATGTTATATTTCTTATTCAAAACATTCCTCCCTATATATTTTTGATTACCAATCTTAATCATTTACAACTACATTCTAACAAACTATAAAAGCGTTTGTCGAATTGAATTTATCAAGCAAGCGACCAACTAGCTCATCTTTTTTCTATTTCTGCCAATATGCGTGACAGGTAGTAATGATAGCCAAAAATAGCAAGAGCAAGCAAGAGGATAAGAACTCCTACTCCCAAGCTGATGGCAAGGACAGGGACGAGAGACCGAACCAAGAATAAGCTCCCTATTACAAGGGCCATTAAGATTGCACTATAAATAAAAATCAAAACTATTGCTACTATACGATTTGAACGGTTTACCAGGTCCGTAATGCTACTCCAATTGGTTGACAGATTTTTCACGTCCTTAAGGTAATGGTGGCAAGAAAGGATGACACTGGCAAGGATCCATGCCACAAGAAGGTAAATCATCGAAAGGATGGGCAAGCCTAGATATAGAGAAAGGCCAAGTAAAGTCAGAACTGGTAAAAAGGACTGGACAGCAAATATAATCCAAAATTTCACTTTCACATAACGAGCAAAGTCAAAGGGTAAACTCTTAAGAAAATCAACATTTTCTCTCTCCAAGGACAAGGCAATTGAATGCAGGCTGGTGATATTGTTATTGACAACTGCTATAAACACTCCTACAAAAAACAAGGGTAACCAGTATGGAGGATGAATGTCTGGAACTATCTGAGAATCTCGGATTTTGGAAATCAGACCGATCATCATGAGATAAGGAAGGAAAGCACTTGTAAAAAGCACTGTAATCACGCCAGTCCCCTGTCCCAAGAGGGTGAGGTGGTAGCGTAAAACCATACGGAAAAATCCCTTTTTAGTAGTTGAAATTCTCTCCTTACTGCGACGTTCTTTCTTGACCTTCTCCTCACTGTTAAGCAGAATCACGTCATAAAAACGAGGAAAAACCTTCTTTTTGCTCAAGTAAAGCAAGAAGAGAGTTAGTCCTATCCAAGCGAGCAGACCCAGGATGGCTTCTGTCGAAAAAGGCTCCACTGCTATTTTGTAAAAGAGATGAATAGGATAAAGGAGAAATGGAATGTCTCTAACTTTGTCAACAATACGTCCAGAAGTCGACTGTAGAAAGAAGACATATATTAAAGGTATGAGAACTCCTATCCCAATCATCACATTCGAAAAAATAGACTGATACTTTCTGAAGACCCTAGTCTGAGCCAAGAAATGTACTGCCACTACCATCACTAAAGTAACAGAGACAAATAATAAGGCCAAGGACAGTAGCATCAAAGGCAAGCCCAGCCAAAGAGAAGGTGCTAGCCTAATATAGAGGACTAGAAAATAAGCTAGGATTGGTACAATTCCAGTTAGAGCTGGCAAGAGAACAGACAGTCCTTTAGCAATTATAATCTCTGATTCTTTAAAGGCATAGGGTCTATACGATACCAAATCCTTACTCTCATAAAAGACATTATAAAAGGCCGTTAAAGAAGTTGAAAAGGCAACCACTAGTAAAATAGTAACCATGAAACCAAAATAAACAGGCATTTCTTCAAAAGGAAAATGAATGGCTATATTACTTAAAAAAAAGAGCATCAAGAGGCTAGAAAAAATGTAAGAACTTAGAACTCTAGCGGAAACATTTACTTTTTTCCCAGGATTCTTAGCCTGCTTCTTTCGTAGGTTAGCCAGATTAGCTTCTTGAGATGAATAAAGGATATTGATATCAACTAATTTTTTAATGACCTTGAAACGCATCTGAAACCTCCTCTTTTCTACCAGCAAGGCTAAGATAGATACTTTCTAAAGACTGGTCTGGATGGTCTTTTCTCAAGTCCTCTACGCTACCACAATAAATCAAATGTCCCTTTTTCAAAATGGCAATCCGATCACAAACTTGCTCAGCTACCTCTAGGACATGGGTTGAAAACAAGACTGTCTTGCCTTTTTGTGCATGTTCCTTCATCATTTACTTCAAATCAAAGGCAGCCTGGGGATCCAAACCTGTCAAGGGTTCGTCCAAGACCCAAATATCGGGATCAGACAAGAGTGCCCCAATGACAAAGACTTTTTGACGCATTCCGTGAGAAAGGGTTTCAATAACCTGATAACGATTTTCAGCAAAATCAAAAACACTCAATAGCCTAGCTAGACTAGCCTCCAAGTCAGAGCTAGTCAGATCATAGGATGAGGCGATCAATTCCCAAAATTCATTGGCCGTTAAACGTAAAAATAAGTCAGGCGAGTCTGCTACGTAGCCAATTTTTCGTTTGATAGCTAAACGATTTTCCGATAAATCCTGACCATCTACCAGAATACGACCACTGCTGGGTGAAATGATACTGACTAGGGATTTTATGGTAGTCGATTTTCCAGCACCGTTATGGCCAATCAAACCCATAATCTCCCCATTTTCAATCTGCAAATTGAGATTGTTCAAAGCCTCTTTATCACCATACAACTTACTAACATTTTGAAATTCAATCATGGGATGACTCCTATCTTTATCTATATTACATACTATTATACTAGCACTTTGATACAAAAAAATCAACACTTTATTTTAAGTAGATACAATAGTTTCCTTCTATTTCTTACGCAAACGTTTGCGCTGAGAGATACTTTATGATAGAATAAAGAACAAGATTGACAAGTAAGAGGAAACATCATGCAAAATCAAACACTCATGCAATACTTTGAATGGTATCTGCCCCATGACGGTCAGCACTGGATGCGTCTAGCTGAAGATGCTCCACACCTAGCTGATCTCGGTATCAGCCATGTCTGGATGCCACCAGCCTTCAAGGCTACCAATGAAAAAGATGTAGGTTATGGGGTCTATGACTTATTTGACTTAGGAGAGTTCAACCAAAAAGGGACTGTCCGCACCAAGTATGGTTTTAAAGAAGACTATCTTCAAACCATTCAAGCCCTAAAAGCACAGGGAATCCAGCCTATGGCTGATGTGGTACTCAACCACAAGGCTGCGGCCGATCACATGGAAGCCTTTCAGGTCATCGAAGTGGACCCTGTAGACCGTACAGTCGAACTCGGAGAACCCTTCACCATCAATGGCTGGACTAGTTTTACCTTCGATGGTCGCCAAAATACCTACAATGACTTCCACTGGCACTGGTACCACTTCACAGGTACAGACTATGATGCCAAACGTCGTAAGTCTGGGATTTATCTCATCCAAGGGGATAATAAGGGCTGGGCCAACGAGGAATTGGTCGATAATGAAAACGGTAACTACGACTACCTCATGTATGCTGATCTAGACTTTAAGCATCCTGAAGTCATCCAAAATATCTATGACTGGGCTGATTGGTTCATGGAAACGACTGGTGTAGCTGGTTTCCGCTTGGATGCCGTTAAACACATTGACTCTTTCTTTATGAGCAATTTCATCCGTGATATGAAGGAAAAATACGGTGAGGATTTCTATGTTTTTGGTGAATTTTGGAACCCAGACAAGGAAGCCAACCTAGACTATCTTGAAAAAACGGAAGAACGATTCGATCTTGTCGATGTTCGTCTCCACCAGAATCTCTTTGATGCTAGTCGAGCAGGTTCCAACTACGATCTTCGTAGCATTTTCACAGATAGCTTGGTTGAACTCAAACCTGACAAGGCTGTGACTTTTGTCGACAACCACGATACACAACGAGGTCAGGCTCTTGAGTCTACCGTTGAAGAATGGTTCAAACCAGCAGCCTATGCCCTCATTCTGTTACGCCAAAATGGCCTTCCATGTGTCTTTTACGGCGACTACTATGGGATTTCAGGGCAATATGCTCAACAAGATTTCAAAGAAGTCCTTGACCGTCTCCTAGCCATCCGAAAAGATTTGGCCTATGGAGAGCAAACAGACTACTTTGATGACGCAAACTGTATCGGTTGGGTACGTTCAGGTGCTGAACATCAATCCCCAATCGCAGTCCTTATCTCAAATAACCAAGAAAGCAGCAAGTCAATGTTTGTCGGCCAAGAATGGGCTAACCAAACTTTCATAGACTTACTTGGAAACCACCAAAGTCATGTTACAATCGATGAGGAAGGTTATGGACAATTCCCAGTCTCAGCTAGATCCGTAAGTGTCTGGGCAGCCAATACAATCTAATAACTCATAATAATCCAGCCAGCTCCAATCGGATTTGGCTTTTTTGCATTCACAAAAAGACCTACCCAAATGGATAGATCTTTAAACAACCTATATTTTTGTTAAAAATTATATCACTAATTGACACGTTCTGTTCTCAAACATTATAATTTTCATCTAAATCTATAAAATTTTATCTGATTTTGTTCTATTACATTTCCAACATAATGTTTGTAAATTACTTTCCGTAGACATTCCACCCTTTGAAACTGGAATAATATGATCCACTTCTAGCAATAATAAATCTTGTTGAGCAGTAGATGCTCCGCAATATTGGCAAGTATAACAGTCCCTTTCTTTGACATACTCACGTAATTTTTTAGTCATTAATGCACGTTGAGCTTTAGCACTTTTCTTATACTTAACTTGCTCATCCATATAAGTAATTAATAATTCAATTATTTCCTCATTTAGTGTAATTGAAGTAACTTGACTAGAATTACCACCTGCACTAACATATTGAAAAGTATAGGTAGGAAAATTAAAATTAATTTGGGGAACTTCAATGTTGATATAATATAAAAATTCTTCTTTATAATACTTTAAAATAAACTGTGGAGGATTTAAACTATTTAAAATTCTTGCCAATCTATTATCAAGATTCTCTTTAGCATTAAGAAATCGTGATACTTGTTCACCAATTTCTTGAATACGCTGTAGATTTTCTTCGTTAGGCTTAAAATCAAAATACTTACATAAATACTTAAAAGGTTCTAACTCTGCATTTCTAACAACTTGTAGTGAAGCATTATAAACATATTTAGATTGATAATCAATAACGTTCCTATCACGTTGAATATTATACAAACTTGTATTTTGTCCTTTAGCTACATGAGCATACTTATATTTATCAAAACTTGTAGATTGTAAGCTTACCTCATCAAACTTCTCAACATATTTAGCTATTTCATTATATTCTGTAACAAAAGAATCGATTTGTATTTTATTCCGAATAAATTCATCACTTAAAAAGTAATGTTTTTTCATATTATATCGAACAAGCCTATAAATTAAATAAATCCAACCAATCCAAGGAATAAAGAACGCAACAATAAACTTGAGAATTTCATTATTTTTTCTTTTGAATTTATTTAATTTAATTTTATTTCGCTCTTCTTCTATTACACTTATTGGTATTTCAATCGATGAGGTCGATGAGTATATTTCATCTATCGGTTTATTTATTGTATCTCTGTTACTATTAACAGCTATAGCTTTTTTACTATCTTTAATATACAACCAATAGAAAAGGAAAGTAAATACGGAACTAAAAATAATTTGAGATATAAATTGTTGGAAGCCTAGCTGGTCAATAATTTTTTTGGAATCAAATACAAATCCAATTGTTCCCATACCAAAAAATATACTTAAAGCAACATAAATTTTTCTTTTCATAAGAATACTCTCTTAACAATATCTTTTCAACTCTTAATTTTTAAAATTATCAAAGAATTAATAATCGAGTTTACAATTTACCTGCTACTGCATCCAACAATTCTTGAATCTTAGCTTGATTGCTTCCTCCTGCCATGGCCATGTCTGGTTTACCACCACCACGTCCATCGACGATTGGTGCTAATTCTTTGACAAGGTTTCCTGCATGAAGGTCTTTTGTCTTGCTTGCTACAAGGACATTGACTTTATCACCGATAGCGGCAACTAGGACAAGCAAGTCAGAGTAGTCTTTTTGTTTCCAGTTATCCGCAAAAGTACGAAGGGCACCAGCATCTGATACAGACACTTGGCTAGCAATGTAACGGTGACCATTGACTTCCTTAACATCCTTGAAGATATCGCCTACGGCTGCAGCTGCGGCTTTTTCTTTCAACTCAGCATTTTCTTTTTGCAATTGACGAAGTTGTTCTTGAAGTCCTTCTACCTTGTGAGGGACTTCTTTAAGTTGAGGTGCTTTAAGAGTTGCTGCGACAGCTTTAAGAGCATCTTCTTGTTCACGGTAGGCTTCAAAGGCTTCCTTACCAGTCACTGCCAAGATACGGCGAGTTCCTGAACCAATCCCTTCTTCTTTGACAACCTTGAAGAGACCAATCTCAGAAGTGTTGCCAACGTGGGTACCCCCACAAAGCTCGATAGAGTAGTCCCCGATAGTAACAACACGGACTTCCTTACCGTATTTCTCACCAAAGAGAGCCATAGCTCCCATTTCTTTAGCAGTGTCAATATCCGTTTCAACTGTCTTCACTTCAAGAGCTTCCCAGATTTTCTCGTTAACTTGCTGTTCAATGGCACGCAATTCTTCAGCAGTTACAGCTTGGAAATGGGTAAAGTCAAAGCGAAGGAATTCCACTTCATTAAGTGACCCTGCTTGTGTCGCATGGTTTCCAAGGATATTGTGAAGGGCAGCGTGAAGCAAGTGAGTCGCAGTGTGGTTTTTCATAACACGGTGACGACGATTGGTATCAATTGCCAAGGTATATTCTTGGTTCAAGGCAAGCGGTGCAAGAACGTCAACAGTATGAAGAGCTTGTCCGTTTGGAGCTTTCTGAACATTGGTCACAGTAGCCACGACCTTACCTGACGCATTCAAGATTTGTCCATGGTCAGCTACCTGTCCGCCCATTTCAGCATAGAATGGCGTTTCCGCAAAGATAAGTGAGGCAGTTCCTTCTGATACAGCTTCTACTTCTGCATTGTCCGCCACGATAGCTACCAATTTAGAAGACAATTGGCTAGCATTGTAGTTGAAGACACTTTCTACAGTGATGTTTTGAAGAGTTTCATTTTGCATACCCATTGAGCTACCCTTGACAGCTGACGCACGCGCGCGTTCTTGCTGTTCTTTCATGGCTGCTTCAAAACCTTCACGGTCCACAGTCATACCAGCTTCTTCAGCGATTTCTTCAGTCAATTCAACTGGGAACCCATAAGTATCATAGAGTTTGAAGACATCTGAACCAGCGATAACAGATTGACCTTTTTCTTTCAAGTCTGCTACAATGCCTTGGGCAAAGTGTTGACCTGAGTGAAGGGTACGGGCAAATGATTCTTCTTCGCTCTTAACGATTTTCTCAATAAAGTCACGTTTCTCAAGCACTTCTGGGTAGTAGCTTTCCATGATTTTTCCAACAGTTGGGACCAGTTTGTAAAGGAAAGGCTCGTTGATACCCAATTTTTGACCATGCATAGAGGCACGACGGAGAAGACGACGAAGGACATAACCACGACCTTCATTTCCTGGAAGGGCGCCATCACCGATGGCAAATGACAAAGAACGAATGTGGTCAGCGATAACCTTAAAGCTCATGTTGTCGCCATCTTGGTCATAGACCTTACCAGACAATTTCTCCACTTCACGAATGATTGGCATGAAGAGATCCGTTTCAAAGTTGGTCTTAGCCCCTTGGATAACCGCCACCAAACGCTCCAAACCAGCGCCCGTATCAATGTTCTTGTGTGGCAATTCCTTGTATTCGCTACGAGGAACAGCAGGGTCTGCGTTAAATTGTGATAACACGATGTTCCAGATTTCGATATAACGGTCGTTTTCGATATCTTCTGCAAGTAAACGAAGACCGATATTTTCTGGGTCAAAGGCTTCTCCACGGTCAAAGAAAATCTCTGTATCAGGTCCAGAAGGTCCAGCACCGATTTCCCAGAAGTTATCCTCGATTGGAATCAAGTGACTTGGATCCACTCCCACTTCAATCCAGCGGTTATAAGAATCTTTATCGTCTGGGTAGTAAGTCATGTAAAGTTTTTCAGCTGGGAAGTCAAACCACTCAGGGCTTGTCAAAAGCTCATAAGCCCAAGTGATAGCCTCATCACGGAAGTAATCACCGATAGAGAAGTTCCCCAACATTTCAAACATGGTATGGTGACGTGCTGTCTTCCCTACGTTTTCAATATCGTTGGTACGGATAGCCTTTTGGGCATTGGTAATACGTGGATTTTCAGGGATGATGGTCCCGTCAAAGTATTTCTTAAGGGTTGCTACTCCAGAGTTGATCCACAAAAGAGTTGGGTCATTTACAGGAACCAAACTTACTGATGGTTCTACAGAGTGACCTTTGGTCGCCCAGAAATCAAGCCACATTTGGCGTACTTGTGCACTAGATAGTTGTTTCATATTGTCTCCTTATTTACTTCTTTAATGTGATTGGCTTTCCAGCATTTCCACATAGTCAATGGCGACACAGAGGGAAATGACTAGATCTGAATAAGCGTCCTCCAGAACCGTTACGGTATAGGTAGAGGTCAAATGGAAGAGTTCCTTCTTAATTCCCGCAATCAACTGATCGCGATCATCCAGCAATTTGAAATTCAAATCCCAGATATTGCCCTCGATACGAAGACCTAGATTATCAAACTCATACTTATCTCGCCAGAAGGTCAACTTCTTGCGAATGACAAAACTCGAGCCATCCCGAAGCTGAATCTCAAAACGAGGAAGCAAGGTCAAGATTTCTTTACTAATCTGACTGACCTGTTCTCCATTAGCGTCATAAATAGTAAAAGTTTTAGGAACCTTAAAAAATGATCCCTCCACCTGATAGGCGATTTCTCCCCTGTCATCCTTGATAGCGAAGCGTTCGCCTCCAAGACGAAATTTTTGTTTGACAAGAAATGTTTTCATCAACACCTCCAAAAATCAAAAGACAAGCTCATATCACGAAGGGCGAAAAACCGCGGTACCACCTTCATTCAATGAACTTGTCATTCTCTTATTCTTATGCAATTGTATGATTGAGTAGCATGACTTCCTAACTTAGATGGCTCGCAGCACCGCCATTTCTCTGGACTAAGACTACTGAAAATCAATTCTCAACTTTCTTATTATAACGTTTTTTTAAACTTGCGTCAACTGGAAATGATTCCTATTTAAATAACCCTTTCCCTACATCTCAGATTACTTTTTCAGAATATATTTTTTCTTACTGCCATTTTTCTTTTTATCCCAACTTTTATCCCAAGTTTTCGAATGTTTCATAATAAAAGACACCAAATTATTTAGTTTTGGTGTCTTTTATCTGCTCTCTAAATATTTTAAAGTTATTTATTTCTTAATATTTTTTACTATTAAAAAAATGATGATTAGAAAGAGAGTTATAGTAAGAGCGACTGTCATCAAACCAAACATTCCCATTTTACTTCACCAGTGTAACTAGATAGTCTGCGTCGAGCTCTGCTCGAAAAGCTCCGTCCCAACTTGGGCCGTTAATCCAAGGAACACTGAGTTGAAATGTGAAATATGCTGTTGCTCTCCTATTACTTTCATGCACTAAATTTGCGGAGTTTGTGCCTACTAGATGGAAATACCATAAATCATATGCGCTGGTAATGTTACGAGTATCTATTGTGATATAGAAGCCACAGTTAAATATCCCGCGTCTGTAACTTATATGATAAGTTCCGTTACTAGCTTTTTCACTACCAACTTGTGCCCATCTAAAACTGGTTCGAGGTCTGTCAGCAACCTTTGTAACGGTAATTACATTTTCTTCCCCAGAATTATCTGTAAATACTTGTGTAGCAGAATCCCCAACTTTCATTACTAAAGATGTTCTTGTTTCATAACTACCGTTATTGTCAATATTTTCATCTGCCTTTGTAGTTGAAAATGTTGTTAAAAACAATAAACTAGCAACTGCTGTTAAGAAAATCATAAAATTCTTTTTCATGATTTATTCCTCCTATCTTTTTTAAAAGCATAGAATATTTAGAGAGTTTCTTGTGTTTGTGTTTACGCTTACATTATACCATAAAATATTGTTATTGCAAAGAAAAAGAGTTAAAAAAACGAACCAGCGTGACTGATCCGTTTTCATACATCCTACTTCCGATACATTTTAAACTGCAGGAAGAGGTCGCTATATTTTCCTGTCCATTTATGGTCAAATTTCTCATAAACTTCTAGGTGTTTCATAGTTTCAGCGTCTGGATAGAAGGCTTTATCTTCTTTTTTCTCCTCTGGGAGTAATTCCTTAGCTGGTAGGTTTGGTGTTGAATAGCCGACATACTCCGCATTTTTGAGAGCATTTTCGGGTTTCAACATAAAATTGATAAAGGCATAGGCTGCATCTTGGTTTTTGACTGTTTTGGGAATGACCATATTGTCAAACCAAAGGTTGCTGGCCTCAGTCGGAACCACATAGCGTAGATTTTCATTTTTTTCTAGCATTTGGCTGGCTTCCCCAGAGAAGGTCACACCGATTGCAGCGTTATTCTGAATCATGTATCCCTTCATCTCGTCCGCCACAATAGCCTTGATATTTGGAGTCAACTTGTAGAGCTTATCCACTGTCTCTTCCAACTGCTGCGGATCCTTGGAATTGAGGCTGTAACCAAGCGAGTTAAGCCCGAGTCCCAACACCTCACGCGCCCCATCAAAGAGCATAATAGAGTTCTTATACTCTGGCTTCCAGAGGTCATCCCAATGCTCAGGCGCTTCCTCTACCATGGTTTCATTGTAGACAATTCCCAAAGTCCCCCAGAAGTAAGGGATGGAGAATTTATTGCCTGGGTCAAAGGACTGGTTGAGGAACTCTGGTCCGATATTTTCAAGACCTTCAAGTTTTGAATAATCAAGCGGAACCAAGAGGTCTTCGTCCTTCATCTTATTAATCATGTATTCACTAGGAATGGCAATATCGTAGGTCGTTCCACCCTGCTTGATCTTGGTATACATGGCTTCGTTGGAGTCAAAAGTCTCGTACTGAACTTGGATTCCTGTTTCTTCTGTGAATTGCTCCAAGAGTTCTGGATCGATATAGTCTCCCCAGTTATAGATAACCAGTTTTTGACTATCTCGGCTATTGATTTTACTGTCTAGATGCGTCGCAATTCCCCACAAAACCAGGATAATAGCTGCAATTCCTGCTAAAAATGAATAGAGTTTTTTCATGCTTGCTCCTCCTTCTCACGTGAGATAAAGTAATAGCCAACAACTAGGATAATACTAAAGAGAAAGACAAGGGCAGACAGGGCATTGATTTCTAGCGAAATCCCCTTACGAGCACGAGAGTAAATCTCAACTGATAGGGTTGAAAAGCCATTTCCAGTCACAAAGAAGGTCACGGCAAAGTCATCTAACGAATAGGTGAAGGCCATGAAATAACCAGCAATGATAGACGGAGTCAGGTAAGGAAGCATGATTTCCTTAAACATCTGAAATTGACTAGCTCCCAAGTCATAGGCCGCATGAATCATGTCGCCATTCATTTCCTTGAGTCGAGGCAAGACCATCAAGACCACGATAGGAATGGAGAAGGCCACGTGACTAGATAGAACGGTCAAAAAGCCAAGTGAAAACTTGAGTTGGGTAAAGAGAATCAAGAAGCTAGCACCAATCATAACGTCAGGCGCAACCATGAGGATATTATTGAGTGATAGAAAGGCTTCTTGGTATTTCTTACGAGACTGGTAGATGTAAATGGCACCAAAAGTCCCGATAATGGTCGCTATCAAGGCTGATAGGAAGGCCAAGAAAAAGGTCTGAGTCACAATCAACATGAGACGACCATCGCCAAACATGGTTTTAAAATGGCTCAAGCTAAAGCCTGTAAAGCTATTCATGTCGTTACCTGCATTAAAGGAATAACCAATCAGGTAAAAGATAGGCAGGTAGAGGACAAGAAAGACCAGTCCTAGATAAAGGTTGGCAAATTTTTTCATCGTTCTCTCCTTTCCTTAGTCACCCACATGGTGATGAACATAGTCAGGATGAGAATCACACCGATGGTTGAACCCATACCGTAGTTGTCATTGGTCAGGAAGTTCTGCTCAATGGCTGTCCCCAAGGTGATAACACGGTTCCCACCAATCAAACGGGTCAGCATGAAGAGACTCAAGCTGGGAATAAAGACAGATTGGACCCCACTTCTCACTCCATTCATCGATAGAGGGAAGATGACATGACGGAAGGTCTCCCACTTGGTCGCACCTAGGTCATAGCTGGCATTGATAAGATTGTTATCCATATCGTCCAAGACATTGAAAATCGGCAAAATCATAAAAGGAAGCTCGATGTAGCTTGCGACAAAGATAAAGGAGAAATCGGTAAAGAGCAACTGCTGTGAACCGATTCCGATAAATTCCAAAAATTGGTTAATAGAGCCATTTTGACCAAAAATTCCGATAAAGGCATAGGCTTTAAGGAGCAAATTGATCCAGGTAGGCAGGATAATCAGCATAAGCCAGAGTTGACGGTGCTTGAGACGGGTCAAAAAGAGGGCTGTCGGATAGCTGATAAGCAAGGTCACAAAGGTCACAATTCCTGCATAAAGCACTGAGTTGAAACTCATTTTGAGGTAGGTCAAGTTTTGTGACGCAAAGTAAGATTTGTAATTTTCTAAACTGAACTGGCCTTCAATGTTGAAAAAGGATTGTCCGAAAATCAAGACCAAGGGTGCGAGTACAAAGAGAGCAATCCAGAGCATGTAGGGCACTACAAAGAGTTTAGAGCTTGTTTTCTTCATCTCTTTCCTCCTCGATTGCATTGATCAAACCTGCTTCTTGCTCTTCGATTTCCACGTATTCTTCGATACGGGCATCGAACTCTTCTTCTGTTTCATTGAGACGCATGATGTGGATATCTTCTGGTTCAAAGTCCAGACCGATTTCCTCACCAACAATAGCCTTACGGGTTGAGTGGATCATCCATTCATTCCCAAGTTCGTCATAGGCGATAATTTCATAGTGCACCCCACGGAAGAGCTGGGTATCGACCTTAACTTGGAGCTTGCCTTCTTCAGGAAGGGTAATCCGCAAGTCCTCTGGACGAATAACAACCTCAACAGGCTCATTTGGTTTCATCCCACCATCGACCGCTTCGAAGCGTTTGCCGTTAAACTCAACCAAGTAGTCCTCAATCATGGTTCCTGGCAAGATATTTGACTCCCCGATAAAGGTGGCAACAAAGTGGTTAATCGGCTCGTCGTAGATGTCCACAGGTGTTCCAGACTGGACAATCTCGCCATCATTCATAACAAAAATCCAGTCACTCATGGCCAGGGCTTCTTCCTGATCGTGAGTGACAAAGACAAAGGTAATGCCCAATCGTTGTTGCAATTCACGGAGCTCGTACTGCATGTCTGTCCGCAATTTCAAGTCCAGAGCTGACAGAGGCTCGTCCAACAAAACCACACGGGGTTGGTTGATGATAGCACGGGCAATGGCTACACGCTGACGTTGTCCTCCAGAGAGTTTACGGATGGAACGTTTTTCATAACCTTCCAACTGAACCATCTTGAGAACTTCCGCTACGCGTTTCTCGATTTCTTTCTTGTCAATCTTGCGCAAGCGGAGCGGAAAGGCAACATTTTCAAACACATTCATATGTGGAAACAAGGCATAGGATTGGAAGACCGTATGGACGTCTCGCTTGTTGATTGGGATGTCATTGATGCGGACACCGTCCAGTAAAATATCTCCTGTCGTCGCATCCAGTAAACCTGCAATGATGTTTAGGATAGTTGATTTCCCTGAACCAGATGCGCCTAGAAGGGTATAGAATTTCCCTTCTTCCAACTCAAAGTTGATGTCTTTGAGAACCTTGGTGTTGCTGTCTTCAAAAACTTTAGAGACGTTTTTGAATTCAATAATTGGTTTTTTCAATTGTCATTTATTCCTTCTTTTTCATAGATTAACAGATCAGGGCTCTGTCAGGCCGCCACTACCTCGTGTAGGAGATTGAACTGCCTACATTCTTCTGCACTAACGATAGGCTTTCACCCCCTTTCCATGACATAGCAGCAGCTTTTCAACTACAGCTTCCTACTTGCTTTCACCTAAAATACGGACTTCTCTCTCAAGAGTGACGCCAGAGTGTTCCTTTACTTTTTCGATAACAGACTCAATCAAGTCTTCGTAGTCTTTAGCCGTTCCGTCAGCAACATTAATCATAAAACCTGCGTGTTTTTCAGACACTTCAACACCACCGATACGATAGCCTTTCAAGCCAGCTTCTGAAATTAATTGACCTGCAAAATGCCCGACTGGACGCTTAAAGACCGAGCCACAAGATGGATATTCTAAA
This sequence comes from Streptococcus sp. 2100, assembly GCF_013276335.1. Taxonomy (NCBI): domain Bacteria; kingdom Bacillati; phylum Bacillota; class Bacilli; order Lactobacillales; family Streptococcaceae; genus Streptococcus; species Streptococcus sp. 2100. Next base: position 57,515 of record NZ_VMKV01000041.1, read on the forward strand.
GGTTGCTTGAGTTCACGTAGGTGCGTCAAGCGGTCCATTTCCTGCTTGATAACCTGATGGGTTCCTGGGGCTAGGGCAAATTTAGCTGACAAGACAACTGCACCAGACTCTTGAATGGCTGAGTGGCGGTAACCAAAAGCCAAATCTTTAGCAGACAGGGTCTCTATTTCTCCATCTTTGGTCAAGACCTTACAAGACTGCAAGATGTGGGCAATCTCACCACCATAGGCACCTGCATTCATAAAGACAGCACCACCGACGCTTCCAGGAATGCCACAAGCAAACTCAAAGCCAGTCAAACTATGACGAAGGGCAATGCGAGTTGTCTCAATCAAGTTAGCACCAGCTTCAGCTTCGATGGTATAGCCATCAACGGAAACGTTATTGAGCTTGTCACACAAGATGACAAATCCACGAATCCCACCGTCACGAACAATGATGTTGCTGGCATTTCCAAGAACCATCCAAGGAATATTTTCTTGGTTGGCAAATTTAACAAGGCGAGCCAACTCAAAACGATTTCGTGGAAAGACCAAATAATCGGCCTCTCCACCTACTTTTGTATAACTATAGCTATGCAAGGGTTCTTTAAAACGGATATCAATTCCTTCTAAGATTTCAAGCATTTTTTCTCTTACAGACATGTCACTCTTCCTTTTACAAAATTCATTCCATTATACCATTTTTAGAGACATTTGACGACCCTAAAAAAATCTTGGGCTTATTTTAAACAAAAAAGAGGTTCCCCCCTTTTTCTTATGATTTTTTGCAAAAGATTGCCTTGGTTCCATAGGCAACCAGAACGAGCTCTAGTGCTAGGACAACTTCCGCCAAGACTGGATTGGTCAGCCAGCCAACTTGGACTAGAGATGGTGCCAGATCAAAGAAGGCATGTAGGCCATAGGCTGCTAGGAGATAAATCCATTTCTTCTGGCGAACAGCTTGGTAAACCCAAACTGTCAAGAGTAATTGAAAACCTAGCGCCAAGATTCGCTCAAAACCAAGCAAATAAATCTGCCAGACCGATAGCGACTGGATAGTCTTCAACATATTTTCAGACAGTAATTGCATAACCTGTGGATCCTGAGTTTGAACTGCTGAGAGAACGATGTAGAGATTAAACAAACTAGCAAGACCCAGGAAAATTAATTCCAAGCCACCATGCCCCAGTCCATAGGCCAAGGCGTCTGCCTTTTCCAAACTTCTCTTTTTCTCCAACCATTTGAAGAAAACAAGACGAGCCGTTTCCTCAAAAAATGCTGCCATGGCTAAGCCATAGATGATATAGACAAGCGGATGGTCTTGCAAGAGGGCAATACTACCGTCTTTTTGAGGATGCAAAACCAAGATATGCACCAGTTTTTCCAAAATCTGTGAAGAGACAAAGAAGGCTACAGCTCCCAAGCCCAAAACAGCTAGATTAATCTGGTATTTCTTTTTGGCATACCAAACGCTCCCTAGCAAGAAAGCCAGCAACAGCACCATGGTAATGATAATATGAATGATCATTTTCTTCTCCTATTCTGCCTTTTCAATATCTTTTTTCATCTCGTCAACATTGAACTTAGCAAACAAGTATTGACGGTCTTGGACTGGGAAACGTTGGTCCAACTGGTCAATAGCTCCCACCTCAATAATGCCTTCCTTGATAACAAAGTCCATAACATGCCCACCGAAGGTCAAATCATCTGAGATAAAATGTAGATGATATCCTGCCAAACTGACCCCATTGAAAATCTCTGGCGTCCAGAAACCAACGATGGTTCCTGCCACATTGTCACGACTATATTCAGGTTGATGGGTTGCGACATCAGCAAACTTGGTATCTGGTGCCGACTTAGGAATCATGCGCACATGCATATGTGAAAATTCCCCACGAATCTTGATAGAGCGGAAAAGATTTTCCCCGTCATAATAAGACTCAATCCGTTCTTCCAATTCCTTGTCTGTCATCTCAAAGCGCTGGCGGAAAATGACCTCTGCCTGATGTGGTACTACTGCTGCGTAAGGAATAAGGGCATCTGGTAATACTTCTACAATTTCCGGTTGCTCTCCTGAGCCTTTGGCTTGATAAGCCTTGCCATCCAAGACAATCAATTCCCCATCAATGGAATCCAAGGTTCCCAAACCAAGGTCTCCATGCTCTAGCAATTCTCCTACTGTCATGGTCCCACCATAAAGGCCAGCCATCAAGGCTCCAAGGGTATTGTATTGAAATAATTTCACTGGTTCCTGCACGTTCTTATCCATTCTCTTTCTTGTTTGTTATTCTATAAATGTTACTCCTAAGTATACCACATTTAGCTTTATATGTGAACGAGAGAAACACCTTAGACATTGCCAAGAAAGAAAAAAAGGGTACAATGTAACAAAATCAAGGGAGGTCTGGAATGAAGAAACAAAGCAAGTACCAAGAGGTCGTAGCTTATCTGAAAAATGCATCGAGTCTGGACGCTTTCCGACGGGTAGCCTGAGATTTTGACAGAAACAAAACTTGAACTGGCACAACAACCCCTAAGGAACACACTTCCCTAGGGGCCTTTTTTTATTTAACTAAATCATTATTTATTTTTTGTTCCTAGCAAACATAAATATTGTATTAATAATTGCAAAAATAAATGCAAACAAAAGGATTTTCCAAAGGATAAATTTTTGTAACACTAAATATGCATATACAAATCCAATCAAAAAGCTAATAATCCCATCTTTTATTAAAAAGTTTTTATCACGCATTATTCCAGACCACACTGAACTGCCCAAATAGCCAACTGACCAGCAATGATATAAATATTTGTTTTAAGTCCATTAGCTTTAACAAATCTTAGTACCACTTTAGCTAATTCTAACCAAGCCTTTTTCTGCGCATACTTAACAATTAGCGAAACATTGGTCATAGCAAAAAATTCTTCTCGTATTTTTCTCGCTATACATCCTCCCATCTCATCCCAAGGGACTCTGTCATAGAGATTATTAATATTAGTTTCTAATTTATTTTCCGCAAGAGCAATATCTTTTTGAGAAAAGTTTTTATAAACATATTCAGTAAAATTTTTTTCATTAACTCCATTTCTAAACATTTGATCAAGAACATTAGCTACATCATCTATTTATTTTTGTTCTTGGGTACTAATTTCAGAAACTTCCGTAGTAGTTACATCATCAGCAAATACTCTAACAGAAACTATAGAAGGAGACATAATAGAAAATAGTGATAATACAACAAGAGCTGAAGTTACAGTTTTTTTAAATTTCATAAAAAACACTCCTTCAAGTCACAAATATATATTACTGATAAAATAACTTGATTTTCTGATTTAAAACTCCTTTCTAACAAGTCATTCGTATACTTTTATTTTTCAATTCTATTATACCACAACTAGAAAACGGTTTCAAGTTTTTTCCTAAAAATATGTGCAAGTAATACGGGGAAATTAGCATGAAAACTTTTTAAAACAAACCAACCCCAGATAAAAATACATATTTTGTTTTAAAGAGAAAAAAGTTCCGAAAAACTGTCACATCTGCATTTGGTTGCTCTTTGATTTCAAAAAAAGTATTAAAGATGGGAATATACCACATTTGCTCTTAGATGTGAACGAGAGAAACACCCTAGACATTGCCAAGAAGGAAAAAAAAGGGTACAATGTAACAAAATCAAGGGAGGTCTGGAATGAAGAAACAAAGCAAGTACCAAGAGGTCGTTTCCTATCTGAAAAATGGTATCGAGTCTGGACGCTTTCCGACGGGAAGTCGCCTGCCTTCTATCCGTCAACTAAGCCTTGACTTTCACTGTAGCAAGGACACCGTTCAGCGCGCCCTGCTGGAATTACGGTACGAACAATACCTCTATGCCAAGCCCCAGAGTGGCTACTATGTCCTAGAACAAGGGCAACACCAAGACCTCGAAATCGAGGTTACGGATGAACACGCCAGCGCCTATGACGATTTCCGACTCTGTGTCAATGAAACTTTGATTGGCCGGGAAAACTACCTCTTCAACTACTATGAAAATCAAGAAGGTTTAGAAGACTTAAGACAATCCATTCACCAACTCCTCTTTGACCAAGCCCTCTACTGCAAGGCTGACCAACTGGTACTGACTTCTGGAACCCAACAAGCCTTGTTTATCCTTTCTCAAATTTCCTTCCCTAGCCAAGCCAAGGAAATCTTGATGGAACAACCGACCTACCATCGAATGAATCGCCTCTTGATTGCTCAGGGTCTGGACTATCAAACGATTGAACGAGGCATTGATGGGATTGACTTGAAGGAACTGGAAGGCCACTTCAAAACAGGAAAAATTAAGTTTTTCTATACCATTCCTCGATTTCACTATCCTCTAGGCCATTCCTATTCTGAGCAGGACAAACGAGCTATTCTTGACTTAGCAGCCAAGTATGATGTCTATATCGTAGAGGACGATTATCTGGGTGATTTGGACTCCAAGAAGGGCCAAACCTTCCACTATCTTGATACAGAGGAGCGTGTCATTTATATCAAGTCCTTCTCGACCAGCCTCTTTCCAGCCCTTCGTATTACAGCACTCATTCTTCCAAATGCTATCAAAGAAGCATTTGTGGCCTACAAAAATATCCTAGACTACGACAGCAACCTCATCATGCAAAAGGCCTTATCACTCTATATCGATAGTCAATTGTTTGAGAAAAATCGTCTGACTCGCTTGAATAATCAAGAAACTTACCAAAAACAAATCAAGGAAAGACTAGCTTACAGCCCCTGTCCTCTTCCTCATTTTCCTCTTCACGATGGTTTATTGCTAGACCTGAGACAGTATCCTAAAATCGCCAATCTCAAACACAGTCAACTAGGCTTGGACTTCTTTGAAGAGGCCTATTTAAGCACCTGTCCTTATCAATTTGCCAAGGTGTCCCTAGACAATCTGGAAAAGGTTTTAAACTATTTAAAAGCAGAATTGGAATGACATCCAACTCTGCTTTTTCTTATTCTTCAACTTCAGTTAGACTTGCTGCTTTTTCAAGATAGCTTTGGTAAATTCCTTCATCCTTGAGTTTTTGGATGACCTTGTCTACCACTTCTCTCAAATCATCACTATTTTTTCTAAGAGCAACGGCATTGGCGTCGCCGTCCTTCATCTTCAAGCTGACAATTGCGACAGCTAAGTCAGCGTTTTTAGCAGCATAACTAAGTGCAACAGGCTCATCCATATGAACAGCATCTACTTTTCCAACCTGCAATTCATTGACTGCTTCACCCATATTAGTTAGGGAAGTTAATTGAGCTTTTGGCAATTGTTCCTTGACCATTGATTCTGGAACAGTCCCTTTTTGAGCCGCAATATTAGCACTTTCAAGGCTAGTTAAATCCTTGTATTTTTCTACATCAGCCTTACGAACCAAGAAACTAATCTTGTTTTCATAGTAAGAGATTGAAAAATCAAAGACTTCTTTTCTCTCGTCAGTAGCGCTAATTCCCGCAACTGCCAGGTCAGCCTTACCTGTTTGAAGACTGGTCAAAACATTGTCAAAACTCATGCTTGAGATTTCCAACTTAACCCCAAGTTCATCAGCGATAGCCTGAGCCATGTCGATGTCTGCACCGACTACCTGGTTCTTTCCATCAACCAATGATTGAAATTCAAAGGGTGCATAGTCAGGACTTGTCGCCACAACCAATTTCCCCTTTTGCTTAATGGCCTCAACAGCTGACTGAGAACCATTAGAACCTGACTGGCAAGCTACTAAGAAGAAACTTGCAAGAAAATTACATAAAACAAATATCCATTTTTTTGATTTCATAAATAAACAACCCCTCTGTTAATTTTGTATAATTATAACGATATCTAAGTTGCTTGTCAAGTGTTTTCTTGCATTTTCATAAAATATATTTACTAAAAAATAGAAATACAGTGGTTAGTTTATCTATCTATTGGGAACTTATTTTCAAAAAAATCATTTATCATATCTTGATGCTGCTGGTTTACAATTGCAATATTTTGTATGTCACTATGATCAAAAAATCCTAATTCTAAAGTTTCATCACTTGTAAAAAAATTTGTAGAGATAGAAGTTTCAGATGAAACTAAATACAAGATTGTAAGAACTTGAGCCTCATCACCATTCGGATAACTGTCTGAATATTTTGTATAAACATTTAAGAGTTTTTCCACCCTCACTTCGACTCCTGTTTCTTCATAAAACTCTCGCACTAAAGCTTCTAAAGCCGATTCTCCTAATTCAAGAGCACCACCTGGTAATCCCCACGTTCCTTTATCTGCTCGTTTTTGTAATAAAATTTTTCCTGATTGACTTAATATTCCACAGGTAAAATTTAAAATAATCTTATCTTTTCCAACTTTTTTCTGATATTCTGTATGTAGTTCATTATTCACCTCTGACAAAGTAAACTATCTATACAATGAAAGCTTACTGTATTAAAAAGTAAGCTTTCACAATAATTTTATCCTTTGAATACTTTATAATTCGACAATCTTACCTGTTTCAAAGTAAACAACCCATTCACAGATATTTTTAGCATAGTCACCGATACGCTCCAAGTAGGAAATAACTTGGAAATAATCACGACCCGTAACAATGGCTTCTGGATTTTTCTTAATCTCTTCAGTCGCAAGGTCACGGATAGTTTCAAAATAGTGGTTAATTTGCTCATCCATGGAGGCTACCCGGTATGCGTCGTCAACAGAACCATTAAGATAAAGATCAAGTGCTGCTTCAACAACGCTTTTAACTTCACGTCCCATTTTTTGAATTTCTTCCTCTACAGCTGGGATGCGCTCTTCCCCCTTCATACGGATGGTTGCCTGGGCAATGGCTACAGCGTGATCCCCCATACGCTCCACATCTGATACAGCCTTAAGGACAGTCAAGACTGTACGCAAATCTTGAGAGACTGGTTGTTGGAGTGCAATCATTTCAAATGATTTCTTTTCCAGTTTCACTTCGTATTCATTTACTTCTGCGTCATCTTCGATGACCTCTTTTGCCAGGTCACGGTCATGCGTGACAAAGGCACGCACCGTACGATTGATTTGTGAGAGCACTTCTTGTCCCATAGCGTAGAACTGGTTATGTAATTTCTCTAAATCTTCTTCAAATTGAGATCGTAACATCTTTCATCTCCTTATCCAAATTTTCCTGTAATATAGTCTTCCGTTTCCTTGTGTTGGGGATCAAGGAACATCTGCTTGGTATCATTAAATTCAATCAAATCTCCATCTAGGAAAAATCCTGTCTTATCAGAGATACGTGAAGCTTGTTGCATGGAACGGGTTACCAGAAGCATGGTGTACTTGTCTTTTAGACCATACAAGGTTTCCTCAATTTTACCAGCTGAAATCGGATCCAAAGCCGAAGTTGGCTCATCCAAGAGGATGATTTTAGGACTGGTTGCCAAGACACGGGCCACACAGACACGCTGCTGTTGACCACCTGACAATCCAATAGCTGAATCATGTAGACGATCCTTGACCTCATCCCAGATAGAGGCACCTTGCAAGGCTTTTTCTACGGCTTCATCCAGAACCAGCTTATCCTTAATTCCATTGATACGAAGCCCGTAGACAACATTCTCATAGATAGTCATAGGGAAAGGATTAGGTTGTTGGAAAACCATTCCGATTTCCTTACGTAATTCAACCGTATCTGTACGCGGACTGTAGATGTTGTGACCATTGTACACCACGGATCCAGTTGTGGTCACCTCTGGATTGAGATCTCCCATGCGGTTGAGAGACTTGAGGAGGGTTGACTTCCCTGATCCAGATGGACCAATCAAGGCTGTAATTTCCTTAGGTTGGAAAGATAGGGAAACACTATTCAAAGCCTTCTTTTTATTATAATAAACGGACAGGTCTGATACCTGTAAAATCGCATCTGTCATACGGTTTCCTTTCTAACCAAAGTGACCAGATACATAGTCATTGGTGGACTGTAGCTTGGCATTTTGGAAAATAGTTGCAGTTTTGTCATACTCAATCAAATCACCCAAGTAAAAGAAGCCTGTATAGTCACTTGCACGAGCAGCCTGCTGCATATTATGCGTTACAATGATGATGGTAAAGTCTTTCTTGAGCTCAAACATGGTCTCTTCTAGTTGCATGGTCGCAATCGGATCCAAGGCTGAGGCTGGCTCATCCATTAAGAGGATATCTGGCTTAACAGAGATGGCACGAGCAATACAGAGACGTTGTTGCTGACCACCTGATAAGGTCAAGGCTGACTTGTGGAGATCGTCTTTAACCTGATCCCAGAGGGCAGCCTGACGAAGGGAGGTTTCTACGATTTCATCTAGGACTTGCTTATCCTTAACTCCAGCACGTTCATGCGCAAAGGTAATATTACGGTAAATTGACTTAGCAAATGGATTAGGGCGTTGAAAAACCATTCCAATGTGTTTACGCATTTCATAAACGTTGATTTCTGGACGGTTGACATCAATTCCACGATAGAGAATCTGCCCAGTTACTTTAGCAATATCAATAGTATCATTCATGCGATTGAGACTGCGTAAGTAGGTAGATTTCCCCGATCCCGACGGACCAATCAAAGCTGTAATTTTATTTCTTTCAAATTGCATATCAATCCCCTTAATGGATTCATTTTTACCATAGTAAACATGGACATCCTTAGTAGAAAGGGCTACTTTTTCTTCAGGAAAGGTAAGGATATGCTTCTCATCCCAGTTATATGTTGACATGGCTTCTCCTTTAGACAGCGGTTAATTTCTTGTGTAGATAGTTTCCGAACTTACGAGCTCCAAAGTTAAAAATCAGGATAAAGATTAGGAGCACAGCGGCAGAACCTGCTGATACAATAGTTCCATCTGGAATAGTGCCTTCACTATTGACTTTCCAGATATGGACAGCCAAGGTTTCTGCTTGACGGAAGATAGAGATGGGGCTAGTCACACTGAGGATATTCCAGTTAGACCAGTCAAGAGCTGGCGCCGATTGCCCTGCTGTATAAATCAGAGCTGCAGCTTCGCCAAAGATACGACCAGATGCCAAGACGACACCCGTTACAATACCTGGAAGCGCTTCTGGAATAACAACATGAACCACTGTCTCCCAACGAGAAATCCCAAGAGCCAGACCAGCCTCACGTTGGGTATGGTGAACATGTTTCAAACTATCCTCTACATTACGCGTCATCTGAGGCAAGTTAAAGACTGTCAAGGCCAAGGCACCTGAAATGATTGAAAATCCATACTCAAACTGGACTACAAAGATCAAGTAACCAAAGAGACCCACCACCACTGATGGTAAAGAGGACAAGATTTCAATACAAGTCCGCACAAAGTTGGTAACAGGACCTTTTTTAGCATACTCAGCCAAGTAAATCCCAGCTCCCATAGAAAGAGGTACAGAAATAATCAAAGTAATGACCAATAGGAAAAAGGAATTGTAAAGCTGAATGCCAATCCCACCACCTGCTTGAAAAGCAGAAGACCTTCCAGTCAAGAAAGACCAAGAGATATGGGGCAAGCCCCGAACCAAGATATAGAGAATCAAGGAAGCCAAGATTGTCACAATGATGCTAGCAATCGTATAGAGGACAGCTGTTGCAAGTTTATCTAATTTCTTAGCGCGCATAATTTTTCTTTCCTCTTTCTTTCGTAATCAATTTAATCACACTGTTAAAAACTAAACTCATCAAGAGCAGTACCAAGGCCAGTGACCAGAGAACATTATTATTTACAGTTCCCATGACAGTGTTCCCAATTCCCATAGTTAATATAGAAGTTAAAGTTGCAGCTGGTGTGGTCAAGGAAGTTGGGATAACAGCTGAGTTTCCGACAACCATCTGGATAGCTAGAGCCTCACCAAAGGCACGCGCCATCCCAAAGACCACTGCAGTGAAAATACCAGAACGGGCCGCCTTCAAGATCACACGCCAGATAGTCTGCCAGCGAGTGGCTCCCATAGCGAAACTGGCCTCACGATAATAACGAGGAACCGTACGCAAGCTATCCGTTGTCATAAAGGTTACGGTCGGCAAAATCATGACAAAGAGGACGGAAATCCCTGACAAAATCCCAAAACCAGTCCCACCAAAGACACTGCGAACAAAGGGAACGACGACTTGCAAGCCAATAAATCCGTACACTACTGAAGGAATCCCAACCAGGAGTTCAATAGCTGGTTGCAAAATCTTCGCCCCTTTTGGTGATACTTCGGTCATAAAAACTGCTGCACCAATAGCAAAGGGTGTTGCGATAAGGGCTGAGAGAATGGTAACGATAAAGGAACCCAAAATCATAGGAAGGGCACCAAATTCTTTACTAGAAGGATTCCAAGTTCCTCCCAAAAGAAAGTCAAAGATATTCACACCATTGACAAAGAAGGTCGACAAGCCTTTTTGCGCTACGAAAACCAAAATCATGGCCACAAGGATGACTATCAAAGAAAGACAGGCAAAGGTCAAACCTTTTCCTAATTTCTCCAGACGAGAATTCTTTGATGGAAGCAACATTTTCTTAGCTAATTCTTCTTGATTCATTATTGTCTCCCTTCCAACACTGTCACAGTTCCGGCAGCATCTTTTTCAACCTTCATTTCCTTAATCGGAATATACTTCAATCCTTTGACAATCCCTTCTTGGGTCTCATCCGAGAGAACAAAATTGAGAAATTCTGCAGCTAACTCATTGGGCTGCCCCAATGTATACATATGCTCATAAGACCACAAGGGCCAATTATTGCTACTTATATTTTCTGGACTTAAGTCATAACCATTCAACTTCATGCTTTTGACCGAATCATCTATATAGGTAAGAGATAAATAAGAGATAGCTCCTGGACTTTTTGATACGATTGATTTTACCGCTCCATTTGAATCCTGCTCCTGACTTTGCATGGCAGACTGACCTTCCATAATGACAGTATCAAAGGTAGCACGAGAGCCAGAGCCGGCTGCCCGATTGATAACAGAGATGGGTAAGTCCTTACCACCAACCTCTTTCCAATTGGTTACCTCACCTATGAAGATTTGACGAAGTTGCTCTGTCGTTAGGTTATCAACATCAACCTCCTTATTGGCAATCAGAGCCAAGCCAGCTACCGCGACCTTGTGGTCAACAAGAGCAGAAGCATCAATTCCGTCTTTTTCCTCAGCAAATACATCTGAGTTTCCTATATCAACTGCCCCAGACTGAACCTGGGACAAGCCTGTACCAGAACCTCCCCCTTGGACATTGACCGTTTTTCCAACATGGATCGTGCCAAATTCATCTGCCGCTACTTCAACCAAGGGTTGCAAGGCAGTTGAGCCAACAGCCGTTATGGATTCTCCACGATCAATCCAGCTAGCACAGCCTACTAAACAAGCCGTCAGCCAAAAAGCGATAAGAGACAGAGCAAGCTTTTTTCTTTTTTTCACTGTTTTTCTCCTCGAAAATAATTATGAATACTGTGAATTTTTTAAGTAGTTCTTTATGAGTTGACGCATGAATTCTTACCAAATTTCTGCGCAATTGATTATTTATATAATATAGGCTATATTACTCTTTTCTAACCTCCTTTTTTCATATGTGGATAAAATCTCTTGTCTATCCCTTCCCCCATTGTCACCCATTATAGTCATTTCGTGTCTCTTTTTCCCCTTTTTAATGCAAGGAAAAGGTTACTCTCCTTAGATGATAATCCAAAAGCTAGAAAGGTATCTCAAACCTCTCTACTCTCCCAGACTAGTTTACAACTAAAAGGAAAAGATTCTATTTTATGGGAAATCTAGTTTACAAGCGGTAAGAACGCTAATAACTAAACTTCTTGTACTCTTTGAAAATCTCTTCAAACCAGGTCAGCCTTGCCTTGTTATAGGTATGTACCTATTTGGTCAGTCCTATCTACAACTTTAAAGCAATGCTTTGTAACTGACTCCGTCAGTCCTATTTGCAACCTCAAAACAGTATTTTGAGCTATCTATGGCTAGCTTCCTAGTTTGCTCTTTGATTTTCATTGAGTAGTAAAACTACATGTGATGGCAATCAAGATATCAAGAATCATCCTACTAAAAAAATCCATACTTTCACTATAACATAGAATAAGATATTTGACTAGCATTTTCACTTGAATCTGAGGCCTTTTGGAAAATAATTTTTCAAAACATTTCCAGTAACCTTTGCAAAGCCCAAGCCATTGCCTTTAACCAAAACTTGGTACCAACCATTTGGCAGACTTTCTGCCAGCTGAACAGTTTCTCCAGCCACATACTTGACAAACGCTTCTTGGCCAATTTCAACCGATTGTTCGACCTGACTCGGTTTCAAGGCTAGACCAAGAGCAAAACTGGGCTCAAAGCGTTTCTTCTTAAAAGTGCCCAGATGTAGTCCATTGCGAGCAATCTTGAGCTTACCTAAATCTGGCAAGAGTTCTGGTAAGAGATAGAGTTGGTCCCCAAAAGTCTGCAAGATTCCCGGTAGATTGACCTTCAAATGGTTTTGGGCAAATTCTTGCCACAAGGCAACTTGTTCTCGACCAAGATTGCTCTTACTTGCCTTACATTTAGGAGTTGGATTGTTACCCTTAAACTGTAGATGGGCTACAAACTGACCCTCTCCCTTAAACTGATGAGGGTACATCCGAGCCGTTTCTGGCAGGTCAATACCAGCTACCATTCCATTGATATGCTCTACTGGCAACAAATCAAAATCATACTCTTCCAGCAACCACTTAACAATCTCTTCGTTTTCCTCGGGTGCCCAGGTACAGGTTGAATAAACCAGACGACCACCTTCAGCTAGCATGGTTACTGCATCTGCTAAAATTTCTCTTTGCAAGCTAGCACATTGACTCGGATACTCTAAGCTCCAATAGTTCATAGCATCTGGTTGCTTACGAAACATTCCTTCACCAGAGCAAGGGGCATCAAGGACAATGAAGTCAAAATAGCCTTTAAAGACCTTGGCCAAGCGGTCAGCAGATTCATTGGTCACCACAACATTTGTCGCTCCAAAGCGCTCCATGTTTTCTACTAAAATCTTAGCCCGTTTGCTTGAAATTTCATTGGAGACGAGAAGGCCCTCTCCAGCTAGATAGGCTGCTAGTTGAGTTGATTTACCTCCCGGTGCAGCTGCCAAGTCCAAGACCTTCATACCAGGACTGGGCTGGGCTACCTGAGCAACCATCTGAGCAGCAGGTTCTTGCGAATAAACTAAACCAGTAGCATGCTCAGGCGATTTCCCTGAAACCTTCCCATAATGTCCCCAAGGAGTTTGAGGAATGGTATCAGAAAAGGAAAGTTGCGCTTCTTTTAAAGGATTGACCCGAAAGGCCGAAACCGCTTCCTCCTCAAAAGAGGCAAGAAAATCTCTTGCCTCATCTCCTAGTATCTCTTCATATTTTTCAACAAATCCTTCTGGAAATTGCATTTAAGTTCTTTTCCTTTCGTAAATATAGGACTGAATTTCCTCCTGCATCTCAAGAGGTAGCATCATGACCGGTTGTCTGGTTTGAAAATCAAGCGGTTGACCAGATAGGGTCACCACCCGATAGCCCAGACTTTCCCCTAAAATACTAGCCGCAGCATAATCCCATGGTTGCAGATAAGTGACATAGGTCAACAAACGCCCTGACAAAATCTTGGCAAAACTAATGGCCGCACTCCCATAGACACGAACACCGAGGACGGCTCGACTCAAATCAGCTAGTCCCCATTCATTGGTTTCTAGCATACCACTATTTCCTGCAATGAGAAAATCTCCAAGTGGTTTTGGTTTAAAGGGAGCTAGGGGCTTATTATTTCGACAAACTGGAAAGACCCCACCACCGTGGTAACAATCCCCTTTGACCACATCATAAATTAGGCCAAACTGTCCCTGACCATTTTCAAAATAAGCCATCATAACAGCAAAATCTTCCTGCTGGGCTACAAAATTATTGGTCCCATCAATGGGATCAATGACCCAAACCTTGCCCTCTTGAACTGAAGCTCGCAGACACCCTTCTTCAGCACAAATCTTATCCTCAGGATAACGGGGCAAAATCTCACCAACCAAGAGTTCCTGAACTTCCTTGTCCAGTCTGGTCACCAAATCTGTTGGAGAGGACTTGGTCTCAACACGCAAGTCTTCCTGCATGTGGTCAAGGATGTACTGACCCGCTTTCTTAATTAGCTCTTTAGCAAATTCAAATTTACTTTCCAAGAGAAATCTTTCCTTCCCCTTTTTCCTTAGCCGCCTGAACTGCTCGGTAAAGCGAATAGCCACTGACTGTTTCAAATTCTCGTCCCAAACGTTTTTCTTCACTCTTTCTTGGCACAACCGCCTTGAATCGCTTATAGGAGTCCAGTAACTTTTTAGCCTCTACCTTGCCTTCATAGGCAGCTTCAACATCATTAAAAAAAGAAAGCACTGAAGCAAGTTCTTCAGTGCTCCACGACAAATCTAGTGGGTAACTATACTGTTTGTTCATTAACTAATACCAGCTCTCATTCTTGCTTCTTTTAGTTCTTGCTTACGGTAACTACGAGGGAGAAAAGCACGAATCTCATCTTCATTAAAACCGATTTGCATGCGCTTGGCATCAATAATAATTGGACGACGCAAAAGACTAGGATACTGCTCAATCAAATGAAGCAATTCCGATACCGAAATACTCTCTACATCAATATTCAATTTTTGAAAAATTTTTGAACGAGTTGAAATGATGTCATCAGTACCATTTTCGGTCAAGGAAAGGATGTGTTGCAATTCTTTTCTTGTTAAAGGACTGGTCATAATATTGTGTTCCACAAAGGGAACCTTATGTTTTTCTAACCAGGCCTTAGCCTTACGACATGATGTACAGCTCGGTGATAGAAATAGTGTAATCATGCTTTTCTCTTCTTATCTATACTTTGCTACTTCTATTATACAAAAAAATAAAGCGCTTGACTAGAGATTTTTAGAAAAAAAGCCTATTTTTTCAAGAAAAATAGACTGTTCGCGAACGATTGCCTTTGTTTGAATTTGATTAATTCCTTCTTAACCATGGTTTCAAACAATATGCATTTTTATATACGTAAATTAAAAACAGCTTTCATTTCACTTCCTACGACTTTTCAGATAAAGATAGCCAAAGAAGCTTTCATATAGGGCAAAAAAGAGGAGGAAGGCATGAAGGAAGAAGGTCTCTGGCAAAATCAGAATCACTGGATCCTTGGCTGGGTCAAAAAGCCAGGTATCATCTCCCACAAAGAGAATTTGATGGAAAAGAGTAAAGAATTGGTCAAAACCAATCAAAACTCCCCCAAGACCAATCAGCAAAGGAAAAACCACTAGGGTCAGGAGCCCTTTACTAAATAAAGATAAAAAGCCCTTTTTTACAATCTTATTGACAAAGAAATAGAAACTTGGAAGTGTCACTAGAGCTACTAGCTGAACCAAGTGAAAGAGGTTCTTGACCACCTCAAAGTGGTGCAGACCAGCTGCTGACGAACGAAAATCTGGCATCTCTAGGACCTGACTAAAAGGATTGGTCAGGTAATTCATCAAGATATGAAAGTTGTACTGAATGGTTTCTGGTTTTAGATAAACTCGATCCGTTAAGTTCAACCACTTGATTTCCAGCGGATAAAAAATCCAAGCCAGATAAATGGTCAGAAGGATAAAAAGAGAGAGGAGAAAGAGCATAGAGCTCCAAAAGGTTAATTTAGTTTTCATCAAAGTTCCACTCCGCAAGGCTAGAAACCACATGAGTCGGTGCGATTGGCAGGTCTGCTACTTCTTCTGCCTTGGTAAAACCTGTCGTCACCAAGAGCGTTGGAATGCCATTGTCAATCCCAGCCCGAATATCAGTCAGATAATTGTCCCCAACCATGATCAACTCTTCACGTTCCAAACCTAAGTGCTCAACCGCCTTGTCCATAATGATGGCATTTGGTTTTCCAATATAAACAGGCTTCACTCGTGTTGCTACTTCAAGCAGGGTAATCAGTGAACCAGCACCAGGCAAAAGACCACGCTCTGTCGGGATATTGAGGTCAGGATTGGTTCCGATAAAATGAGCTCCCTTTTGGATAGCTAGAGTTGCTGTGGCAAATTTTTCATAGTCGACTTGCCAGTCCAGACCTACTACCACATAGGCAGGATTTTCCTTGTCTTCCACATAGCCAGCCGCCTTGATGGCTTCCTTGAGCCCTGATTCTCCGATAACATAGACAGTCTTTTCCAGTCCCAAGTCATTCATATAGTCGATAGTTGCCAAAGTCGCTGTGTAGACAGTCGATAGAGGCGTATCGATATTAAAATTCTGAGCCAACATTTCTTGAACACTCTCAGGAGTACGGGTTGTATTGTTGGTCACAAAGAGATAGGGGATGTCTCGCTTTTGCAATTCATGGACAAAAGCCTCTCCTGCTGGGATTCTGTCTTTGCCCTTATAAATGGTTCCGTCTAAATCAATTAAATAGCCTTTATATTTCATCTATTTCTCCCTAAGCCTTTTTTATTTCTTGCCAAGTAATAATAGCCTGTGCATTGGTAGCCCCGTCGCTTGTAATTTCATGCTTGCTTTCCAGTCCAGTCCGTTCAACAGACGATATGATTACCCCACCTGGTCGAACTTCCTTGACATACTTGAGGTTGATTTTCTTGGGAATATAGTGGGTCAAAAAATCCGCTCCCATGACCTCAAAAATCCAGTCCAAGTATTTACTGTTATTGACATGACCATTCATATCCAAGTCGTAAAAACGAACATGGTAATCCTTGCTGATCGGCTTTTCCAAGGACTCATACTTCGGTCCACGGATAAGTTTTTTATCAAAATCAGACTGGTAAGGAGCCACAATCTCAGGTTCAACAGCATGGACTTTTCGACTGTCGCGGTCCATGAGAACAAAAGTCGCCATCATGTGGATGAGTTCCTGACCTGCTTCATCATAAATGGTAAAGCGACGGTAGCAAAAGAGCCGATTGTAGCTCAAAGCTTCCGTTTCGATGGTGATTTCTTCCCCAAAACGAGGCAAACGAACCACCTCAATATCGTATTCTGTGATAATCCAGACCAGATTATGATCTTCTAAAATGGCCTTATCACTAACTCCCAGTTCAATCGACTGCATCCCTGAAACTTGTAGGGACAGCAAAATCACATCTGGAAGTTTGATATGACCGTTCATGTCAGCCATATCAAAAGGAATTTTCATGTTCATTTGATAAGTTAAGCCCATCATCCTACTCCAAAATAAATCGTTCTGCTACGGTGTCTCCTAAGAAGAGACCTCTTTTTGTCATGCGAACTCGGTCACCGTCTATTTGCATGAGACCCTGTTGAACCAAGTCTCTGACAATTTCTCCATAAAGTCCATCAAAAGACCGTCCAAATTTTTCCTCAAATCGCGCCATGGAGACTCCTGATTTCTTGCGGAGTCCCAGGAACATTTCTTCTTCCATTTGCTCTTTTTGACTCAGGTACTCCTCTGTGATACGAGCATTGCCTTCCTCAACCGCATTAAGATAATGGCGAATGGGACCATGATTTTTATATCGAATACCATTGACATAACCAGATGCTCCAGCACCGATGCCATAGTATTCAGCATTGTCCCAGTACATAAGATTGTGGCGACTTTCAAAACCAGGTTTGGAGAAATTAGAAATCTCATAATGCTCAAAGCCTGCTCGCTCAAGCTCAGTGATGATGTACTCAAACATCTCCGCTTCCAGTTCCTCCTTAGGCAGAGGCAATTTCCCTCGTCGCATACGGTTCATAAAGACCGTATGATTTTCCAAAATCAAGCTATACAAACTCATGTGGGGAATATCCAGTCCAATGGCCTTAGCCACATTTTCCTGGACCTGCTCCATGGTCTGACCAGGCAGCGCATAAATCAAATCAATGGAGATGTTGTCAAAACCAGCCAATTTCAGGCGGTCGATATTTTCATAAATATCCTTCTCCAAATGACTGCGCCCAATCTTTTTCAGCATCTTGTCGTCAAAGGTCTGCACGCCTAGCGAAACACGATTGACAGCCGAGTTTTTCAAAACAGCAATCTTATCCGCTTCCAAGTCGCCTGGATTGGCTTCAATGGTCAACTCTTCCAAGGCAGACAAGTCCAAGTTTTTAGTCAAGCCCTTCAATAACACCTCCAGTTGCGGAGCTGACAAGGCTGTTGGTGTCCCACCACCAATGTAGAGGGTCCGCAACTTTTGAATATCATAAGAACGAAACTCTTCTAACAGATGCTCTAAATAACTGTCGACTGGCTGATTCTTAATAAAAACTTTTGAAAAATCACAATAATAACAAATCTGGGTACAAAATGGGATGTGCACATAGGCTGACGTTGGTTTTTTCTGCATAGTACTTATTATACCACAAAAGCGAACAATACTTAGAATTCCCTTTAACAAAATCCTAGCATTGTTCGCTTTCTTTATCTAAACATTCTTTTTATTTTATGACGAACACGATTCCCAGAACCAATCTAATTTGTCTTTACAATACAAAAGAATGAATGTTCATTTGACTAAATTTTTAGTCTTCTTTTTTCTTTCCAAGAGCAAGTCCGAGACCGCCTAGCAGACCAAGAAGTTCTAGAGATGCAAGAGTCGCATTTGATTCTGTTCCTGTATTTGGCAATACATTTTGAGAATCATTTGATTTAGCTCCGTTATCACTATCACTAGCATCTGTAGTATCTTCATGATTTTCATTCGGAGTAACTGCATCTGGAATTGGAGTTGTTGGTGCAGGTGTATCTTGATCAGAACCTCCATTAGTAGCAGGTGTGACTGGAGTTGCTGGAGTGACTTTACCTGGTGTTACCTTAGCTGGTGTTGTTATATTATTAGCAATGTGTTCTGTGATATGACCGTCCTTTGAGTCTACATCATAAGTGGTTGTAGTAACTGTTTTACCTTTAGCTCCTTCAATACGTTCATTAGGTGTGTCAACTTCTCGTTCACCATCTCTAACATATTCAACTTCAGGTTCAATCGGGGTTTCTACTACTTTGTCCTTGGCTGCGACTTTGACGACTGTATTCGTTGGTTCTTTCGTTTTCCCATAAGTTAGCACGGTTGTTGGAGTTATCTTACCTGTTTTTGGATTAACTTCATAGGTAGTGGTCTCAATCACATCACGACCTTCAGAATCTTTAGATTGTTCAACCTTAGTTTTAGCTCCTACTTTAACGATTGTCTTACCTGCTGGGGTGACGACTGGGGTGCCAACGTGTTCTGTGATATGACCGTCCTTTGAATCTACATCGTAAGTGGTTGTAGTAACTGTTTTACCTTTAGCTCCTTCAATACGTTCATTAGGTGTGTCAACTTCTCGTTCACCATCTCTAACATATTCAACTTCAGGTTCAATTGGTGTTTCTACTATTTTGTCCTTGGCTGCGACTTTGACTATTGTTGCTGTTGGATTTACTACTACTGGTTTTCCTACTGTTTCTGTAATAGCGCCTGTAGTAGAATCAACACTATATGTTGTTGTGATAGTACTTGAACCTGCTTGGCCTGCTTCTTCCACATTTGGTTGATTTTTGTCGCGTGTATCATCTTTCACATATTTCTTAGGTGATGAGATTTCTGTTTTTTCTACTTTGTCCTTGGCTGCGACTTTGACGACTGTATTCGTTGGTTCTTTCGTACGAACTGGTTTACCTTCACTTGCTGTAATCTTTCCAGTATTAGTGTCCACAGTGTAAGTTGTTGTGATAGTGTCTTCACCATCTTCACCTTTAACAGTAGTTGGGACTGTACCTTTTTCTTTCGTATCATCTTTTTCGTAAACTACTGGAGATGGTACTACCATCTTCTCAATCGTTAGTTCTTTCCTTGTCCCGTAAGTAGTTACTGTTGTAGAAGTTACCTTACCTGTTTTTGGATCAACTTCATAAGTTGTAGTGTTGATAACTTCACGACCTTGGTCATCCTTGCTACTCTCAACCTTAGTTTTAGCTCCAACCTTAACTATTGTTTTACCAGCTGGGGTGACCACTGGCTTACCAACCTGTTCTGTGACTGTTCCATTATTTGGATTAACGTCATACCTTGTAGTCGTTACAGATTTTCCTTTTGCTCCTTTTCTAGGCTTGTCTGGTGTACCAAAGTCACGAGTGTCATCTCTTTCATAAACCACTGTGGGCTCAATTGGCGTTTCTACTACTTAATCCTTAGCCGCGACTTTAACGATTGTTTCTGTTGGATTTACTATTACTGGATTTCCTTCATTTGGAGTAACTTCCCCATTGTCTGGATTTACTGTGTAAGTCGTGGTGGTTGTCTTACTTCCGTCTTTTCCTGGGACAGTAATATTGGCTTGGCCTTTTTCTCGACTAGCATCTTTTTCGTATTTTACTGGAGATGGGATTGTTTCTACGTCTACTTTATCCTTAGCTCCTACTTTTACAACTCTAGCTATTGGTAGAGTTACGACTTCT
Organism: Streptococcus sp. 2100; assembly: GCF_013276335.1. Taxonomy (NCBI): domain Bacteria; kingdom Bacillati; phylum Bacillota; class Bacilli; order Lactobacillales; family Streptococcaceae; genus Streptococcus; species Streptococcus sp. 2100. The sequence continues at coordinate 77,886 of NZ_VMKV01000041.1, forward strand.
GATCCCCCTTTTGTTGGAGTTAGGGCTCCATTTACTGGATTTACGCTATAGGTTGTGGTGACTTTAGATTTTCCTGATCTCCCTAGAAATTGAACGGTATCAGTACCTTTTGGACTGTTTTCATCTTTTAAATAAACTGTTTTGGGTTCAACTGAATTATACTCAACTATATCCTTCGCGCCACCTTTATTGACTACTTCTTCCTTCTTAGTCGAAGTAAGGCTGCCAGTTTTTGAGTTTACTGTGTAGCTTGTTGTCTTCTTAACAACGTCGTCTCCTTTTTTAATGTATTCTACTTCATCCTTGGCTGCGACTTTGACAACTGTTTCTATTGCCGGTTGCTTAACTACTGGTTGTCCTACATGTTCAATCAGATCTCCAGTGTTAGGATTTACACTATAAGTTGTTGTTACTGTACTAGTACCTGAAGTACCAGTTGTTGTTACATTAGCTTCACCTTTAGCTCTTGTGGCATCTTTTTCATAACGTACACTTGGCTCAAGTTGGGTAACGACAACTGTAGATTTGGCTCCATCTTTCTTAAACACTTCATCAATTGTATTGTTAGTAATCTGTCCTGTATCGAGATCTTTCATACTCACAGTTATTGACTTAATGATGTCATCTCCGCGTTTACTATATACAACAGTTTCTCCAACTTTTTCTACAGATTTAACTGTTGCAATGTTTTTATCTTGATAACCTGTCCCATCTAAGGAAATTCGTTTCCCAGATATAAACTCTGATCGTCTATTAATCATATCAGCTTCAAAATAAGAACGTGAACTGTGACCTCCACTGGTTCGTCCAACATTTATAACAACATCACTATCATTGCTGACGCCTTTTCTTATCGCCAAATCATTATCAACAATATAATGAGTCATTTTACCAGACTTGGCTATTTTTTTGCTATCTAAACCTTTTTGCCAAAATTCACGACTGGAAAGCAAATTGGTCACAACTTTTGGAGCATTAAAGGTTGTGCCTTTTTTTAATACATTATTATAAACGTTTCTATAAACCAACTGTTCTTTAGGAGACATGACTCTGCTGTCAGAATATGCCAACTGATAAGCTTCAACCATTGCCCGTTGTACTAAATATCCTCCTAAAGAATGACCTGTCAAATAAAGATTAGTAATACTCTTATCTTTAGCTAGTTCATGCATAATATTTTCTGCATCTATCCCTTGTTGAGGATTGCTTCCTAATCCAAGTGTTATATCAGCTCCTATATCTTTCGCATCACTTGTTCCACGAAAGGCTAATACTTGTGCAGTTCCATTTGGTAAATATAAGAAATCACTCTTCGTTTCATACAAGACAGCATCTAGTCCACTGGAGGTATGGTAACTTTTCTTCCTTTCCCAATAAGGCCCCAATTCCTTATTCATCATCATATACTCATAACGTGGTTTACTGTCACCATTCTTTTTATATAACTCTGACTCTGTTAAGGGTCTCTTATGATCCAGCACTCTATCAATATAATTATCATCACGGTAGGATAATTCCATGAACATAATCATATCGCGCTCACTTACATTCCATTTTAATTTTTCATCTGGCTTTTCTTTACTGTCAATAATACCATCACCATCAGTATCTTCTAATAAGGGATGACTATTATAACCTACATACTTTTTCCCACCTTTTTCATAAATATAAAGTTCTTCTTTATCCTTCAAGTAATCATCATCTGTATAGGCTTCTGGACTTAACTTAGAGCCGTTTAACAATAAACTATCAAGCTTATTACCTTCTGAACCGATTACTCCTGCTTTTATTTGCTTAGCATACTCATCAGTTAATTCATACTTTTTAACCTCGGAAGGATTTGATGCTGCTCTCACCGCTGGAGTGCTTGATCTGTCTTCACCCGCCACGAAATCCCTTGTGGTCAAGCTATTATTTTCCTTATTCCCAGATCTGACGGGTTCTGTAGTCCTTGTAGATCCTATTGGAACATCTCTGGTATCTAACTCAGAAGAAGGATTATTTTGATTATCTAGTATAGGTTGAACTTCTTCTCTTTTATCCACAGAAGATGGAGAATTTTCCGTAGAAGCAAGTACTCCCTGGGATGGTGTAAACAAAGCAATGCCTATTAATACAGAAGCCACTCCAACAGAAAACTTTCGAATCGAAAAACATTGACGTTTATTAAAAATATCTTTCATTTTACCAACTTTCTTTCTAGCTATTTTTTACAAAATAGAGAGTTCTACTATTTTCCCTTGACAAAATACTAAACCCTTTCTTGACTAAAATTTTAGAACTTTTCCTCTGCTTGATTATAAACTACCACATTGATTTCTAATCATAAAAAAATGAATTGCTTAATATTAATAAAATATCAGTACAATATAAAAAATGTAAATATTTCACTTTCAACACTGCCATTATACCATAATACTCAATGAAAATCAAAAAACGCATAATATCAGGCCTTGAAAAACCTTGATACTATGCGTTTGATTATGGGAAGATCTACTTCATTTTCTCCTAGAATTGAGTTTTTGCCCAGTCTCATCAAATCTAGATTTTTTCTTCTTTGATATCAATCACAATCTCTTCTGATTCATCAAGAATTTCGGCCTTTTCTTGCCATTGCTCTTTGAGATTATTGAATCGATATTTTGATACTTCTGTCGCTTGACGAGCACATGATTTGGCTTGAGCAAGGACGCTGTCCACAGTGATTTCACCCGACTCAACCTGTTCTTTGGTTTTAAGAACAAAATCTGTAGCCTGCTCCTTGACTTCTGTCAGTTTTTCACAGACCTGCTCCTTGGCATACTCTGGATTTTCTCTCAAATCATCCAGAAAATCTTGAGCCTGACTGCAAACTTGTTTGCCCTTGTCGCTTGTTAAAAACAAGGCAAGAGCTGCACCTGAAACGGTTCCTAAAAGGATTGAGGATAATTTACCCATAAGGATTCTCCTTTTTTATTTTTTTAAAAATTTACTTGCAAGACGAAGAGCTGATAAACTTGCCCCAGTCTTGAGTGTTTTTGAACCAGCTGATGAAGCTTTCTTGCTCAAGACACGCGCATGGTCATTGAGGTCTGAAACAGATAGAGATAAATCTGCAACAGCACTAAAGAGTGGATCAATCGTTGCCACCTTGACATTAATATCATCTGCCAAGACATTGATCTTAGACAGCAATTCATTGGTATGATGCAAGGTCACATCCACATCTGAAGTCAAGGTTTTAATCGTCTTCTCTGTTTCATCGATAACACGGCCAAGCTTTTGTACAGTAATGATTAGATACACTAAAAATACAATCAAAGCAAGGGCAACAAAAATATATGCAACTTCTAACATTTAGTTTTCCTCCTCTGTAACATAGTAAGGGGCCTTCTTTCGATTTTGATATAGAATGATAAAAATACCCAGTCCGATAAGGACAACTGATAGCCATTGAGACACTCGAAGGCCAAAGAACATGAGACTATCTGTTCGCATGCCTTCGATGACCATACGACCGAAACCATACCAAATCAAGTAAAAGGCCGTGATATGACCTCGTCTGAGACTTTTCCATTTTCGTCTAAAAATCAGAATCAAGGCAAATCCAAGTAGATTCCATAGGGACTCATAAAGAAAGGTCGGCTGACGGTAGCTCCCCTCAATATACATCTGGTCACGAATAAAGACAGGTAGATAATCCAAATTATCCACTGCTGCACCATAAGCTTCTTGGTTAAAGAAATTGCCCCAGCGACCCAAACTTTGGGCAATCATGACGCTAGGCGCCGCAATATCTAGAAAATCCCAAGTGTTAATGAGTTTACGATCAGCAAAGATATAGAGTACAAGTGCCCCAGTTATCAAACCACCGTAAATGGCCAAACCACCATTCCAAATGGCAAAAATCTCTCCCAAATTCTGACTATAATAATCAAAACGGAAAATGACATAGTAGAGACGAGCTCCTAAAATAGCCAAGGGAAAGGCTATCAAGATAAAATCTAAAATATCGTCTGGTATGATCTTCTTTCTAGGCGCTTCTTTCATGGTCAAATAAACCGCAAGAATCAAACCTGTAACAATACACAAGGCATACCAACGAATGGCTAGAGGGCCTAGTTGAATAGCAATTGGATCAAGCATTAGGCACCTCATTTCGAGCGATGAGACTTGTCAGTCGTTCTTCGAACAAACGGGTCGCATCAAAGCCCATTTCCTTGGCACGATAATTCATGGCAGCTGCCTCAATCACGACAGAAATATTACGACCTGTTTTAACTGGAATGCGGATACGAGGAATGGCTACGCCAGAAATTTCTATTTCCTCTGCATTGTTTCCAAGACGATCAAAAGTCTTATGTGTATCATAGTTTTCCAAATAGACAGCAAGTTGAACCTGTGAAGAATCCTTGACGGCACTGGCACCGTAGAGGCTCATGACATCGATAATCCCAACCCCACGAATTTCAATCAGGTGTCTCAAGATTTCAGCCGGTTCACCCCAAAGAGTAATCTCATCCTTGGCAAAGATATCGACCCGGTCATCAGCTACCAAGCGGTGACCACGTTTGACAAGTTCCAGACCTGTCTCACTCTTACCAATTCCACTATCTCCCTGAATCAAGACGCCCATCCCATAGATATCCATCAAAACCCCATGAACACTGGTACGTTCTGCCAAACGAGAATCCAGATAGCTAGATAACTCTCCAGATAAACGACTTGTCGCTGTACGGCTGGTTAAAATAGCAATCTTACATTCTCTGGCTGCTTTTAACATCTCCTCTGGAACCACCAAACCACGGGCAACAATGACCGCTGGTGTCTCAGGTAGAAACATTTTTTTCAAAACTTCATAACGGCTGTTGGAAGGCATGCTGATCAGATAAGACCACTCCTTCATCCCCAAAAGTTGAATCCGCTCTGGCGTGTAGTAGTCAAAATAACCTGTCATTTCAAGACCAGGTCGCGTAATATCTGCTGTATTGATTTCCTTTTCAAGCAATTCTGGTTCGCCATAGACAATGTCTAGTCTAAGCTTTTCAATCACTTCTTTTACTAAAACCGACATCATTTCCTCCTTCAATCGAGTTCTTCTCTCTATTATATCAAATTGTAGGAGGAAGTTTCAGATTTTTGCAGGCTTTGGAGTATTTATTTATACTCAATGAAAATCAAAGAGCAAACTAGGAAACTAGCCACAGGCTGCTCAAAACACCGNNACGAAGTCAGTAACCATATCTACGGCAAGGAGACGTTGACGTGGTTTGAAGAGATTTTCGAAGAGTATTAAAAGAAAAAGGACTAGATTTCTCCAGCCTTTCATTTCAAATTAGAATTTTTTACGTTTACGAGCTGCTTCTGATTTACGTTTACGTTTTACAGAAGGTTTTTCATAGAATTCACGTTTGCGTGTTTCTTGAAGAGTACCAGCTTTAGTAACCGCACGTTTGAAACGACGAAGTGCGTCGTCAAGAGATTCATTCTTACGTACTACTGTTTTAGACATTTTTTTCACTCCCTTTAAGTTCAATATCTATTTTATTCTACACGTAAAAGGAATAATTGTCAAGCAAAAATGCGGTTTAATTTTGATTTTTTCTTACATTTATACAAGAGTTGAAAGCGTTCAATAGAACATTGCTTTTTATTTTTCAAGTAAGCTAAGCGCTTCAGCATCCGCAATAATGGTCACATCAGGGTGATTTTGGAGACTACTTGCAGGTAGATTCTCAGTCACTGGGCCAGACACTGTTCCGGCAATGGCTTCTGCTTTCGACTCACCGTAGGCAAAGAGAAGGATTGACTTGGCATCCAAGATGTTCTTAATCCCCATTGAAATAGCTTGGGTTGGGACGTCTTCAATCTTGTCAAAAAAGCGCGCATTGGCTTCAATAGTAGACTGGTCAAGTTCTACTAGATGCGTTTGACTGTCAAATGGAGTACCAGGCTCATTAAAGCCGATATGCCCATTGCGACCGATTCCCAAGATTTGCAGGTCAACTGGATGGTCAGCCAAAATTTGGTTGTAGCGTTCAACTTCAGCTTCAGCATGATCCTTAACACCACGAGGCAAGAAACTTTCTTTAAATGGTTTTTGGTTGAACAAGTTTTCTTGCATGAAGTGACGGTAAGACTGTGGATTGTCGCCATCAAGGCCTACATACTCATCAAGGTTGACACTGGTTAGATTTGAAAAATCGAGGTCACTTTCAACAATTTCCTTATAAAATTCAAGTGGACTACTTCCTGTCGCAAGCCCTAAGGTTTGAGCGCCATTGGCTAATTTTTCCTTCAAAATCTCAAAAGCAACTTTTCCACCTTCGATTTGGTTTTCAACTTTAATAACTTTCATCTTTTCATCCTCCATTTCTATCTATTTTTATTATATGGTATAGACCAATTTTTGTCAAGTGAAAACGATTTAATTTCTAAAAAAAGAGCGTCTATACTTGAAACATGTTATAATGGATAGGATTAGAACTTAGAAAGAATGAACAGATATATGAATACAGCTGATTTTGACTTCCACTTACCTGAGGAATTGATTGCCCAAACACCCCTTGAAAAACGAGATGCCTCTAAACTCCTCATCGTCAACCGTGAGACAGGAAAAATGCAGGACAAACACTTCCACTCCATTATTGATATGCTGGAACCTGGTGATGCCCTCGTTATGAACGACACCCGCGTTCTCCCTGCCCGCCTCTATGGTCAAAAGGAAGAAACTGGAGGCCATGTGGAACTTCTCCTGCTCAAAAATACTGCTGGAGATGAGTGGGAAGTTCTGGCTAAACCTGCCAAACGCCTCAAGGTCGGTACTCGTATCAGCTTTGGTGATGGTCGCCTCAGCGCTGTCATTACAGAAGAATTGACCCACGGAGGCCGCATTGTCCGCTTCGAATACCACGGAATTTTCCTAGAAGTTTTGGAAAGTCTGGGTGAAATGCCGCTGCCACCTTATATCCACGAAAAACTGGATGACCGTGAACGCTATCAAACAGTTTACGCCAAGGAAAGCGGCTCAGCTGCTGCACCAACTGCTGGACTTCACTTCACCAAAGAACTGCTAGCAGAAATCCAAGCTAAGGGTGTTCATCTAGTCTATCTGACTCTTCATGTCGGACTCGGAACCTTTAGACCCGTTTCTGTGGACAATCTAGACGAACACGAAATGCACTCAGAGTTCTATCAACTTTCTGAGGAAGCAGCTGCAACTCTCCGCTCTGTTAAGGAAAATGGTGGTCGTGTCATCGCTGTCGGAACCACTTCTATCCGCACCTTGGAAACTATTGGTTCCAAGTTTGAGGGGCAAATCCAAGCAGATTCTGGTTGGACCAATATCTTTATCAAACCTGGGTATGAGTGGAAGGTCGTGGATGCCTTCTCAACCAACTTCCACCTGCCAAAATCAACTCTGGTCATGTTGGTTTCTGCCTTTGCAGGCCGTGAATTAGTCTTAGATGCCTACCACCATGCCATCCAAGAACACTACCGCTTCTTCAGTTTTGGTGACGCCATGTTTATTTATTGAGAAAGAATTTCTCTAAATCTTCTAATACCAATAAATCGCTAAGATATTATTTCAAAGAACATCTACAATTGAAACTCTAGCTAACTGTAGAAGACGCCTAGTACATTAAAATTAAAATGTTTCTCCCTAGCTGCGAAAATATTGCCATAGATTGCGTTGACTCTCCAAATCGATTCATCTATATTTTATTTCAGCTTCCTATATTTTCTTCGCTGTTTGTAAATCAAAATACAAGATACATGAGTAGCACCATATTTGTTACTCTTATCTGTCCTCTCAAGAGACTATTATGAGTGGTTTCAGAATCATTCACTACTTTGACCCTGACTCTCCTTAGTCTCAAAATCAAAGACTTCTGGCTCTATAATATTTGTAGTGGGTAAATCCCCTATGGATATTATGGAGCCTATTTTGTGTAGAAAAAAAGTCCCATATGACCTATAATGAAAAGCGACAAAACAACTCATTAGAAAGAATCATACGGAACAATTACATTTTATCACAAAACTACTCGATATCAAAGACCCTAATATCCAGATTCTAGACATCATCAATAAGGATACACACAAGGAAATCATCGCCAAACTGGACTACGACGCCCCATCTTGCCCTGAGTGCGGAAGTCAAATGAAGAAATATGACTTTCAAAAACCGTCGAAAATTCCTTACCTCGAAACGACTGGTATGCCTA